>CAZWKK010000021.1:13752-15188 GCA_964634855.1 uncultured Anaerolinea sp. | reverse complement strand
GGGGGTTCGCCGCTGCCGTTGATGAGCTTAAGCAGGGCGGTCATGGCTTTTTCGCCCAGGGCAGCCAGATCAACGTGCAGGGTGGTGAGGCCAGGGTTGGTGAGGGCAGCCAACGGAATATCATCCGCGCCGATGACGGCTACCTGCTGCGGAATGCTGCGTCCGGTTTGTAGACAGGCCCGCATGGCACCGACGGCCATCAGGTCGTTGAAGGCGATGATCGCATCTACATCGGGGAGTTGTTTGAACAAGCGCAGGGCAGCATCTTCACCGCCCTGGGTGGTGGGGGAGCCATGGACGATCTGCAACTCGCTGCAGCCCAATCCATTTTGGCGGCAGCCTGCCTTAAAACCCAGCAGACGCCGTTTGCTGGATACCGAGTTTTCCGGCCCGGCCATGAGAGCGATCTTCTTGCGCTTGTGCTCCACTAAATACCGCACTGCCAGCTCGGTACCGCCGGAATCGTTCACGTTCAGGGTGGCTACTTTGGGGTTGGCTTCGGGCAGATCACGGTTCACCAGCACAACGGCGGGTAAAGAATTCAGGTAGGGCAGCATCTCTTCTTGTGAGAGACGGGAACTGCATAAAACGGCGCCTTCGATCTCTTTTTCCAACAGAGAGCGCAGGGCGTCTTTTTCGCGCTGGGCGTCTTCTGCGGTATTGATGAGGAAAAGGTTATAGCCGTGTTGATAGGCAATGTCTTCAGCGCCGCGGGCGATATGGGCAAAGAAGGGGTTGGCCACATCGGGCATCACCAGTCCAAGAGTAGAGGTCTGTCGGGTAACCAGTCCGCGGGCAAGCTGGCTG
This sequence comes from uncultured Anaerolinea sp., assembly GCA_964634855.1. Taxonomy (GTDB): domain Bacteria; phylum Chloroflexota; class Anaerolineae; order Anaerolineales; family Anaerolineaceae; genus UBA6107. The sequence continues at coordinate 14,381 of CAZWKK010000021.1, read as the reverse complement.
GGGTGATAGCCCAGATCTTCTGCGATCTTCAAAATACGGCTGCGGGTTTCGGGGTTGATGCCGTCACGGTCGTTCATGGCGCGCGAAACGGTCATCAAAGACACCCCTGCGGCCGCCGCAACATCAGCAATGGTAATTCGATTTCGGTTCATGTCGTGACCTTTTTAATCAAGATATTGACAACGCAACCAATTATGGTTATTATAAACGTTAACCTTACCGTTAGCGCTAACTATTATTATTTTACTGCAAAAATGTGCGTCTGATCATTCGAATCTCGCAATTATGGAAATCGCGTTGAGAATTTTGCATCATGGAGGTGCAATACCAGGCAAGCGAACCCAGATTTGCAATCCTAGAAAGAAAATCCCATTTCTATCCAAATTTTTCAAGGAGAATGATATGTACAAACGCATTATTGTTGGTCTCGTGCTGGCAAGCCTTTTGCTGGCCTCCTGCCAGGCAGCACAGACTCCCGCTGCTACTGAAGCTGCAACCGAAGCCCCGGTTGCCACTGAAGCCGTCGCCGCCAAACCTTTCGAAGGCGTTACCCTGAATATGGTGGACAGCCCCGAAGGTCAGACCGATGCCATGATCGCCCTCGAGAAGAAATGCATGGACGAGACCGG
>CAZWKK010000021.1:0-13652 GCA_964634855.1 uncultured Anaerolinea sp. | reverse complement strand
CTGCCCTGGAAATCTGAGTACATGGTCTTCGTTTACAACAAGAAGATGCTCGAAGACGCTGGCATCGCCAATCCCCCTGCGACCTATGATGAATTGATCCAGGATGCCAAGATCCTCAAGGAAAAAGGCATCGTCAATTATCCTATCGCCTTCACCTGGGGTGCTGGCTACGAACAGATCAGCTCTGACTACACCATGTTTGTCAAAGCCATGGGTGGCGAACTCTTTGATGAGACCGGCAAACCCGTATTCAATACCGGCGCTGGTGTCAAAGCCCTGCAGATGATGTACGACATGATCAACACCGACAAGATCGTGGATCCCGCTGCCCTCACCATCAAAGGTGGTGGTACCCGCCGCGATATCGTCATGGGCGGCAACGCTGCCTTCGCTTTCCTCTGGGGTACTCCCCTCGTGACCATGAACGACACTGCCAACAGCGCCCTCGCTGGTAACTTTGAAGTCGCTCTGGCTCCAGATGGTGGCGCTGGCCACATCTCTTTGGCTGGCCCCATGGGCATGTCCATCTCCGCTTTCTCTGCCAATAAAGACGCCGCCTGGGCGATGTTGAAATGCATCGCTGGTCCTTCTGGCGAAAAAGACCTCTTCATGGCCGATGGTTCCCCCTTCGGTTACACCAGTGTCTTGAATGACGCCGACGTGCAGGCCAAGATGGCCGCAGCTGGTGGTGAAGTGACCGCCGAACAGGCCAAAGAACTGGCTGTGCGCCCCTCTTTGCCCTACTATGCCGATTTCTCCTCTGCTCTGCAGGATACCGTCCAGAAAGTTTTGACCAACCAGGTTTCCGTTCAGCAAGGCTTGGATGATCTGGCTGCCAAGGCTGTTGAATTGCAGTCTGAGTACGCTCAGTAATCTTCATTAACATAAAAAGGCGCCACAGCGAGAGTTTGTGGCGCCTTTTTTAAAGGAAATATTTCTGGTTTTGACCGATAATTTATTGGATAGCACGATCGAACATTGAAACACAATCAGCAAGCTGGTTGGAAAGGGAACAGGATGAACGCGTCCGTCACCAAGCGAGGGCTCACCTCAAAACAAAGATTCGGTCTGATCTTGATCGCACCTTCTTTCTTGATCATTCTGGGTTTGATGATCTACCCGTTGATCTACTCACTGGGTATCAGTTTCTTCAACCTCCATGTAACTGCCCCATGGCTGGGCACTACTTTTGTGGGCATCAAGAACTACCTCAGCGTCATCACTGACCCTGATATGCACTCAGCCCTCCTCCATACCCTGTTCATGGCTGCCGTGGGCATTGGTCTGGGCATTCCCATTTCGCTCTTCTTTGCACTCATTCTCAATCGAAAATTCCCGCTGCGTGGATTGGTCCGTGGCATCCTCATCATCCCCTGGGTCATACCGGGATCCGTGCAGGGTTTATTGTGGAGCCGCATCTTTGATCCGCATTACGGTGCGCTCAACGGTATTCTTATCCAGTTTGGCATCATTCAAGACCCCGTCACCTGGCTGCTGGATCCGCAACGTGCTCTCTTCTTTATTGCCTTTGCCAGCCTGTGGGGCGCCGTGCCCATGATGACGTTGCTTTACCTGGCCGGGCTGCAAAGTGTGCCCTCTGAACTTTCTGACGCCTGTTCTGTAGATGGTGGTACGCGTTGGGGGTACTTCCGCTACATTGTCTTCCCTCTGCTGCTGCCCATCACGCTCATCAACCTCATTTTACGCACCATTGATGCCTTCACCATGTTCGACCTGGTGTACGTGCTTACAGGCGGCGGTCCTGCCGGTGCCACCCAGGTGACTGGCTACTATCTTTATGAAGCAGCATTCACCAAACTCAACTACGGCTACGCTTCTGCGCTGGCCTGGCTCATTGCCATTACGGTTACTGTTTTGGCGGTCTTTTATAGCCGCTTTACCCGCACGGAGGAGACTGCCTCATGACAACTGCAGCGAATACTTCTCACTCCCGTTTTTACATTCTCAAAAAAGTCCTCTCGGGGACCTTTCTCACCCTGGCTGTGCTCCTGCTATTGGTTTTTATTCTGGCGCCGGTGGCCTGGCTGATCATCAGCAGCGTGTCTTCTCAAAAGGAACTGCTGCAAATGCCGCCCAATTGGTTCCCCTGGCCGCCTGATTTTTCGCGCTATAAGCAACTGCTCTTTGGCGCAGGCCAAAGCGGTACCACCTTGACCGATTTCACCTTGCGCGCTTTCCGTTACTCTTTGCGCAACAGTATGATCATTGCCGGGTCTGTGACAGTGCTGGCCCTCATTTTTGGCTCCATGGCCGGCTATGCCTTTGCCCGTATCAAGCTTCCCTTTGGCAACAAGCTGATCTATGTACTCTTGGTCAGCCAGATGATCCCGGTGGCTGTGCTGCTGATTCCGCTCTACATCACCATTGGCAAGTTGGGCATGCTGGATAAACTCCCTACGGTGATCATCTTGCTTGTGTCCATTCACCTGCCCTTTGTGGTGTGGATGCTGCGCGGCTACTTCCAGACCCTGCCTGCCGAGATGGAAGAGGCCGCCCTGGTGGATGGCGCCAACCGCTTGCAGGTGCTGCTTAAGGTGATCTTGCCTGTTTCTTTGCCCGGTCTCTTCTCGGCGGCCGCCTACACCTTTATGCAGAGTTGGAACGCCTTTATGATCCCGCTCATTTTTACCTCCAGTGATACGGCCCGTTCGGTGACAGTGGCCATTGCCATGTTCATTGGCCGCAACTACACAGATTACAGCCTGATGTGCGCTGCCGGTGTGCTGGCCAGCCTGCCCCCGGTCTTGCTGGCTGTGTTCTTCCAACGTTACTTACTTTCCGGCCTCACTGCCGGTGCAGTGAAAGGATAATTCATTGATGCAGGTACTCCCACAATCTGACGGAAGTCTCAAGATCAGCGAGCCGCAAAAGACGGCTGGTTTTGACCTGGGCAACCGCAGCCTCTTTGTCAAATCCAACGGTCACGGCGATGTGAACCAGATCTACTTTGCTCACGGCGCACATGCCGGCTGCTGGAAATTGAATTTACTGGTAAATGGCTCCAAAGTGGAGTTTGATTCAGCTCGTGCCATTGGCCGCCAATGGCAGCTTTTTGCTCATCACGAGGACGCTACTATTGAAACCGAAGTGTTTCTACAAGAGAAAACCCCTGCGGTATACCAGACCCTGAGTGTGACTGCCTCTGACGCCAAAGCTTTGGATGTAGAACTTTCACTTGTCATCGATATCACCGCGCCGCCGCCCCCCAAAGGTGCCTGGCAAAATTTTGTGGCTACCTACCTGCCGCGCATTCCACGCCACGCCTGGCTGTGGGGCTTTGGCTGGGGGCGCTGGCTGCAAACCCCTGCGCCGCGTTCCATGCAGCGTACCTCAGAGCGCAGTCTCAGCGCTGAAGGCAAAGTAAAGTGGAACTTTGCTGCCAACACTGCCTTCACCACCTGCAAGATCAGCGGCAAAGAGGCCACTCTGAGCTTCAAGCTGCAGTTGCCGGCCGGGAAAAGCTGCGATCTGCGCTGGTTGCTGGTGGAAGACGGCCCAATGTCTGCTGAAGCTGAACTGGCTGATCTGCCCCAGGCCCACGCTGACGCTGAAACCTACGCCCTGTGGTTGAACAGCCGGATCGATATTCAAGATGACCTGCTGCGTTCTCTGTACGCTGCCGGGCTCAATGCAGCCAAGGCCATGTTCAAAGAATTCCCCGGCGGATTTGCTGGCCTGGTGGCCGGGCCTGATTATGGCTTCCCGCCGCGTATTTACTTTAGAGATGGTTACTGGACCGCTCAGGCGCTCATCGATACCGCACCGGAGCTGGTAAGGGCGCACTTGCTGCATCTGGCGGCTGGCGTTCACCCCAACGGCTCTTGCCCCAGCGGCGTTTTTGCCGCCCACTTGCTCAAAGAATGGAAGGCGCCTGCCAACTGTGATGCAGACTGGCTGGCCGACCATTTTGATTCGCCTTCCTTCTTTATTTTGCTGCTCAACGATTATCTGACCATCACTCACGATTGGTCGATCCTGCAAGAAGTGCCGCCGCAGATCAACCCCGGCCTCAACTGGCCTGCCACCACTATTGGCGAGCGGGCTGGTAGCGTCATCCGCTATCTCATCAGCCTGGATAAAGATGGCGATGGGCTGATCGAAAAGCCGTACAAGGCCAACGATTGGGCCGATAACATCAACCGCTCAGTGTGGGTGGCCTATGACCAGGCGCTCTACATTGCTGCCCTCAAGACCTACGCTGGGCTGCTGCCGCATCTGAAAGACGAGAAGGGTGAAGCCTACTATCTTGAGCTGGCTAAGAATGCCCTGACTGGAATGCGCCGCGAGCTGTGGGATGAGAAACTGGGCTATTTTGTCAATTACAAACGGCCGGAGTTCACTGAGAGCAATCTGTCAGTGGATGCCCTGGTGGCGCTTTACTACCATCTGCTGGATGAGCCGGAAACGAAACGCATTCTGGCCGCTTCCGATAAGCTGTTGCGCGCCAGCCAGAACACCGAGCAACCCTATGGCGATTATGGCCTGCTGTGCGCCTACCCCATTTATTCCAACCAGGCGGACTTGTTCGATAAATCCGCCAGTCCGTTTTGCTACCACAACGGCGCTGATTGGCCCTACTGGAATGGCATGTTGGCCAATGTGCTGCTGGAACGCCGCGACCCCACCGCCATGGATGTACTCACCCGTTGGTGGGTTTACGGGCTTGAGCAGGGTTGGCTAACCCCGGTGGAATACTATTCACCGGCATTCCCGGTGGGCGGCATGTTACAGGGCTGGAGCAGCATGCCCGCCGCCATTTTGTACCGAAAACTTGCCCTGGTCAAGGAGCTGACCCATGAAAAATAATTTTCCATTGCCAACCACGTCTCCTCATGAGGGACGCTGCCTCAGGTCTACTGCCCCCACGCTTGAATTCACTGCCGCCAATAAAGAGACCTTCTCGGTGACGGCGCTGGAAAATGATATTGTGCGGGTGGCCTTCTGCCCCAATGGCGCTCCACGCTTTGAGCGTACCTGGCTGGTTTTGGGTAAAGATGGTTCCATGCCACGCGAAGGCCGCTTACGCAGCGACTTTTCTGGCTTTTCTCTGCCAACGGTCAAAATTGCCGCCTCTGAAAAGCAAGTAAGCCTGCAAACGGCCGATCTGCGCCTGGAGGTTGACCCGCACACCTTTGCCTTGCGCTGGTTCACTGCCGCTGGCAGCCCTCTGGCCGCTGATGTGGCTGAAGCCCCTTATGTTTATGACCCTGCCGGTGAGAGCGTGGGGCACAACCTGGCCTGCAACAACGGCGAATACTATTACGGCTTTGGCGAGATCTCCGGCAAGCTCAATAAGGCCGGCAGCCATATTCTGCTCAAGAATGTAGATAACCCCGGTTACAGCGCCAAAAGCGGCAGCCCGCTCTACAAGCTGATCCCCTTTTACATTACTTACAATCCTGAAACAAAACAGGCTTTTGGTATTTTCTACGATAACCTGGCCACCACCACCTTTGACCTGAACGTGCGTGCCGACGGCCTGCCGGAGCATCACCGCTACGCTGCTGAAACAGGAGACGTGGAGTATTACTTCATCTACGGTCCCAGCATGGAAGCCGTGGTGGAGAAGTTCACCAAACTCACCGGCCGCAGCATTCTGCCGCCGCGCTGGAGCTTGGGCTACATGGGCTCTACCATGAACTACACGGAGGCCAAAGATGCCCAGGTGCAGTTGGCCAAGTTTGCCCAGAAATGCGAGGCCAACCAGATCCCCTGTGATCTATTCCACCTCTCTTCCGGTTACACCCTGGGTGAAGATGGCAAACGTTATGTCTTTAACTGGAACCGCAACCGCGTGCCAGAACCGCAGCAGATGGTGGATGATTTCCACGCCCATGGCATCCGCCTGGCGGCGAACATCAAACCCTGCCTGCTGCTCACTCATCCGCGCTTTGAGGAAGTAAAGAAGTTGGGCGCCTTTATCCGCCAGCCCAACAGCGACGAACCGGAGATCTTCCCCTTCTGGGGCGGTGACGCAGCCGCGCTCGATTTTTCCAACCCGGTGGCGGTGGACTGGTGGAAGAAAAATGCCAAAGAGCAATTGCTCAACTACGGCATTGATAGCACCTGGAACGATAACAACGAATTTGAAGTACAGAACGGCGAAGCGCGCTGCCTGGGCTTTGGCAAAGACTTCCCGGTGAAGTATGCCCGGCCGCTACAGACCCTGCTGATGATGCGCACCTCTTACGAAGCGCAGATGGAAACCCGGCCCAATGAACGCCCGTTCCTCATCTCGCGCTCCGGTTGTGCAGGCATGCAGCGTTACGTGCAGACCTGGTCAGGAGATAACTTTACCTCCTGGCTGACCTTGAAGTACAACATCCCCATGGGGTTGGGGCTCAGCCTATCTGGTGTGCCCAATACCGGCCATGATGTGGGCGGTTTTGCCGGGCCGCGTCCCTCACCGGAGCTATTTGTGCGCTGGGTGCAGAACGGCATCTTCCATCCCCGTTTCACCATCCACTCCTGGAAAGTCTTCTTTGGCGCCAATGAACCCTGGATGCACCCTTCGGTCTTCCCCATTGTGCGCGAGACCATGCAGTTCCGTTACCGTCTGATGCCCTACCTGTACAACCTGCTGGTAGAGGCCGCCGAGACCGGTCACCCCATCATGCGGCCGCTGGTCTATGCCTTCCCGGAGGATAAGAACTGCTTGGAAGAATCCTTTGATTTCATGCTCGGCCCCTCTTTGTTGGTGGCCTCCGTGGTAACCCCGCTGACCCGTTCGCGCAAGGTGTACCTGCCGGCCGGGCAAGACTGGGTGGACTTTTACTCGCACAAGCTTTACCAGGGCGGCCAGACCATCCGTGCCGCAGCACCGCTCAGCCACATCCCCCTCTTCATCCGTGCTGGCGATATGATCCCGTTGGGCGAGGTGGTGCATCCGCAGTTCCACGCCAAAGACGATGTGCGCCAGATCCTGGTCTTCCCCACTGCTGGGACAGGCAAGGGTAGCCTGGTTTTGCATGAAGATGATGGCGTCAGCTTGGACTATCAGCGCGGTGAGGTGACCCGGCTGGCAATCAGCGCCGACTATTCGACCAGTGAACTCAACTTCGCGGTGAAGATCGACGAACATGGCTATGCTTTGCCTTACACAGAACTTGAATTCATCTTGCCCAGGGGGGAGAAGCGCAACGTGAAATTGGAGGGTATGCAAAGACAATGGCAAGATCAAAACGGGCAGACGCACTTCACCTGGCTGGTTCCGGATCGGAAGGCCTGAGATGTCCTCTTTTTCGGATAAATATTTCAACCCCGATCCAGCCCATTTGAGCCTTGCCCGCGATCTGTATCAGCAGGTGGCTGCCTTGCCGCTGGTTTGCCCGCATGGCCATGTGGATCCGCTGCTTTTTGCCGACCCAGACTATCATTTTGGCGATCCGGTGGAATTGCTCATACTGCCAGATCATTACGTGCTGCGCGTCTTGCATGCCAATGGGGTGTCTTACGATGATCTGGGCACTCCCAGGCGGGATGGCAAGAGCAGCGCACGCGACCCGCAGACGGTATGGCAGATCTTTGCTGATCACTTTTACTGTTATGCCGGAACACCCACCGGTATTTGGTTGCGTGATGAACTGACCGATGTTTTTGGCATTGATGAGCCACTGAGCGGCAAGAATGCCAGCGCGGTTTACGAGGCCATACAAACCACGCTCTCTTCCGCTGATTTCACCCCGCGTAAGTTGTACAGCCGCTTCAACATCGCTGCCCTCAGTACCACCGACGGCGCCAGCGATGACCTGCATCTGCACCAGCAGATCAAGGCCAGCGGCTGGCAGGGCCATATTCTGCCTACCATGCGCTTGGACACCATCGTCAATATCGACGCACCCACCTGGTGCAATGAAGTGGAAAAGCTGGCCGTAGCAAGCAAGATCTCTGTGACCACTTTTGCCCATTTCCTCCAGGCCATCGAGGCGCGCCGGGCTTACTTTTTACAGAACGGCGCTACAGCCACGGATCTGGCTGTGATGCAACCGACCACAGCTGAGGTTCCCGCCCATGAGATGGAGCAGCTCTTCCAAAAAGGTCTGGTGGGCAGCATCAACGCAGCCGAGACGGCTCGCTTCATCGCCGGCATGCTGTTGGAACTGGCTCGTATGAGCAGCGAAGATGGTCTGGTAATGCAGTTGCACGTAGGCAGTTACCGCAACCACGATCAGGCTCTTTATGCGGATTATGGCCCAGACCTGGGAGCAGATTTCCCCATACAGGTGGAGTTCACCCGCGCTTTGCAGCCGCTTCTCAACCGATTTGGCAACCATGCCAACTTTGGCCTCATCCTCTTTACCCTGGATGAGAGCACCTACGCCCGCGAGCTGGCTCCACTGGCCAGTTATTACCCCGCCGTCAAATTGGGTCCGCCCTGGTGGTTCCACGACAACCTCAATGGCATGCAGCGCTTCTTTGAGCAGGCCGTTGATGCTTGTGGACTGTACAGGACGGTTGGTTTTAACGATGATACCCGCGCCTTTCTCTCCATCCCTGCCCGCCACGATGTCTGGCGGCGCGCCTCGGCTAATTGGCTGGCGGGTCTCACCATGAAGAAGATCGTGGATGAAGCCACTGCTGGCGAAATGATGAAGGCGCTCTCCTGCGGCCTGGCCCTGAAGGCCTACAAGTTGGAAGAATTTGCGCCAATAGAAGCGAGGTTGGCATGAAAAGCGATGAATTAATACAGATGTACGATTTCAGCGGCCAGACGGCTGTCATCACCGGCGGGGGTGGGGTATTGGGCGGAGAAATGGCCGCCAGCCTGGCCTGGTCTGGCGCCAATGTGGTCATTTTGGACCGCTGCGCCAGCCTGAACGAACACATCCTGTCCGCTGCTGAAGGCGCTCCCGGTAAATTGACGCTGATCCAATCTGACGTACTGAGCCGCGATGTGCTGCAGGCTTCCGCCGACGAAGTGAACCGGACTTTTGGCAGGGTGGATATGCTCATCAATGCCGCAGGCGGCAATCATCCTTCGGCCACCACCTCTGCCGACAAGTCGTTTTTTGACCTGCCCACCGATGCGCTCAAATTTGTTTTTGACCTCAACCTGATCGGCACCATATTGCCGTGTCAGGTCTTTGGCCGCCAGATGGCTGAAGCTAAACGCGGCACCATTTTGAACATCTCTTCCATGAATGCCTACCGCCCACTCACGCGCATTCCTGCCTATTCGGGCGCCAAAGCCGGGGTGAGCAACTTCACCCAGTGGTTGGCAGTCCACATGGCCCAGGAATATTCGCCCAACATCCGCGTCAATGCCATTGCTCCCGGCTTTTTGCTGGGCGAGCAGAATCGTTTCTTGCTCACCGATGAAAAGACCGGTGAGCTGACCCCGCGCGGCCGCACCATTTTGGAGCATACCCCCATGAACCGCTTTGGCAACCCGGAAGATCTGCTGGGAGCGGTGCTGTGGCTGCTTTCTCCGGCGGCAGCGTTTGTCACCGGGGTGGTGGTACCGATTGACGGCGGTTTCTCGGCTTTTGCCGGTGTGTAAAAAAGGTTGGCTAAAATGCAAATGCTTTCTGAAGAACAGGTGATTGAAAAAGTAGAATCAGGTCTGGCTTCTTTGCCGCTGCAAGGCAAGAAGGTGTTGGTCATCATTCCTGACCCCACCCGCACCATGCCCCTGCCGCTCTTTTTCCGCACCATTGTAGCAGGGCTCAAGGGTCGCGCCACCGCCGTTGACTTTTTGGTGGCGCTGGGTACCCACCCACCGCTGAGCGAAGAAGAGCTGCTGCATCTGGTGGGCATCAGCGCTGAAGAGAAGCAAACACGCTATGCCGATGTGCATCTGTTCAACCATGCCTGGCAAGATCCAGAAGCACTGGTGCAGGTAGGTACCATCACCTCAGAGCAGGTGGAGCAGATCAGCCGGGGCTTGCTGCATCAGAGCGTGCCGGTAAGACTGAACAAGCTCATTTTGGATTATGACCACTTATTGGTCTGCGGGCCTGTCTTCCCGCATGAGGTGGTGGGCTTTTCTGGCGGCAACAAGTATTTCTTTCCCGGTATTGCCGGCCCTGATATCATCGACCTCAGTCACTGGCTGGGGGCGCTTATTACCAGCTATGAGATCATCGGCACCAAAGATACTCCCGTGCGTGCCCTCATCAACCTGGCCGCATCGTTCATTCCGCGCCCGCGCTCTGCCATCTGCGTGGTGGATACCCAGGAGGGAGTGGCCGGTGTCTTTTGTGGCACGCCCGAAGAAGCCTGGTCGCAGGCGGCGGATCTTTCGGCGCAGGTACACATTCGCTGGGTGGACAAGCCCTATCAAACCGTGCTGTCTGTGATGCCCCTCATGTACAACGAGATCTGGGTGGGCGCCAAAGGCATGTACAAGATGGAACCGGTGGTGGCTGATGGCGGCGAGGTCATTATCTACGCGCCGCACATCCATGAGTTCAGTGTGGTGCATGGCAAGTACATCAAACAGATCGGCTACCACGTGCGCGATTACTTTGTAAAACAACCCGGCAAATTTGCAGGCATTCCCGGTGGCGTGCTGGCCCATTCCACTCATTTACGTGGCAAGGGTACTTATGATGCCGTTACAGGTATAGAAAGCCCGCGCATTCAGGTCACGCTTGCCACAGGCATCCCCGAGGCGGAGTGCAAGGCTGTCAATTTAGGCTACCGTGACCCTGCCAGCATTAATGTGGACGAGTGGTTGGCGCGCCAGGATGAGAATTTACTGGTGGTGCCCCGTGCGGGTGAGTTCCTTTACCGTCTCAAGAAAAAGGATTGAGCATGTTTCTCATCGTCATGGGTGTGTCCGGTTGTGGAAAATCGACCATCGGCAAAGGTCTGGCCGATGACTTGGGTTGGCCCTTCTATGATGGAGATGACTTCCATCCGGCTGAGAACGTGGCCAAAATGAGCCAGGGCATCCCTCTCAACGATGAAGACAGGGCCGGGTGGTTGGCCGCGCTGGCAGACCTTATCCGCAGCAACCTGGCCCAGGGCAAGCCTGGAGTGCTGGCCTGCTCTGCCCTCAAACAGAAGTACCGCGATCAGCTTTGTGTAGATGCTGGACAGGTCAAGTTCATCTATCTCAAGGGCAGCTACGAGCTCATCAAAGCACGTATGCTGGCGCGCCCCGGACATTATATGAAACCTGGCATGCTGGATAGCCAGTTTGCCACCCTGGAAGAACCGCAAGACGCTCTAACGGTGGATATTGGCCAATCGCCGCAACAGATACTGGAATTTATCAAGAATAATCTCTATTTACCCGGATAAGCCAATTATTTCTAGAAATTATTCAACCCCCTTGAAGGTAAGTTCAGCTAGCTTAATTATTTCTTGAAATAATCCATTTTTCTTAGAATGCATTTATTTAAGTGAATCTAAAGTTGTGAACCTCGCTATAATAAGTTCAAGCAATATCATTGGTTGAACTTATGCGAAGAATTATCGCGATCATCCTTGCTTTTCTGGCTCTAATGAGCCTTTTTCTCATCATCCGTGCCGCTGATGCCGGCCAGCTCCCTGACTTTATTACCCATTTGTATAATTTTGAGAACGGCGACAAAGTAGGCCATTTCTTGCTCATGGGCAGCGTGGCGTTTTTGCTTGCGTTAGCCATGCCCAAGACCTGGCGCTTGCGGGGATTGATCCTATTGGCAGGGCTGATCACGCTGGAAGAATTTTCGCAGTTGATCTTTAAAACGCGCACTTTTGATCTACTTGACCTGGCTTGCAGCCTGGCAGGTGTGACTGTTTTTGGTACTTTAAGTGTTTGGCTGAATCAGACCCTGGATAAAAAATTAGAAGGAAACAAAAATGGAAACCAGTCAGAGAGATAGAGATCTCAAGATCCTCTTGCGCGCCATTCAGGTTATTGGTTCGTTGGTGCTGCAATATGCTGTGCTGCGTCTGGCAGCCGGCACCCGTTTATGGTTGTGGATGTGGGTCTATTTCTTGCTCTATGTGCTGGGCGTATTGTTCGTTTCGCAGCTCTTTTTACGGCGTATCCCTGAGACGGTGGCCAGACGGTCAGAATCGACCGATATGAAAGGTTGGGACAAGTTCGTTGGCGGGCTATGGACCTGGACTACATTCGTCTTTTTACCGCTCGTGGCTGGCCTTGATTTCCGCTTTGGCTGGACGCAGGGCTATCCGCTGGAATTGCACGAATTTGGCATAATCTTCTTTGTTGTTGGCTTTGCCATTTTCTGTTGGGCGCTGTTTGAAAACGCCTACTTTTCCACGGTTGTAAGGGTGCAGGTGGAAGACGGCCAATCTGTTTGTGAGAGCGGCCCCTATGAATTTGTTCGCCACCCAGGCTATACTGGGGCTTGCCTGCAATCATTGGGAACTGGCATGATCCTGGGATCCTGGTGGGGATTGGGAGTGGCTGTTGTGGCAATCGTCCTATTGGTTTGGCGCACCCATCTGGAAGATGTAACACTCATCAAAGAGTTGCCTGGATACAGCGAATTTTCGCATCACGTCAAATATCGATTGTTGCCGCGTTTATGGTGAAAACCATTAATTAGTAGAAGAAATAATTAAGTCACTTCCTGTGTTGTTCTGGTAAAATCAAACCTGTTTGGCAGGGAATGAAAACTCCTCTTCCAAACCATTTTGTTTTGGAAGAAGCTCATGGAAGAATCCTCGACCCCGAAAAGCAATTTTAACCGTGGCTACCTGATCGCTTTGCTCAGCGCGGCCATCCTTTCCACTACCGGTATCCTCATTCGTTATCTGACCCAAAATTTTCATCTGCCAGCCTTGATCCTGGCTTTCTGGCGTGATGTGATCATGTCCATCACCCTGGTGGTGGTCTTGGGGATCTTTAAACCACAGCTTTTGAAGCTGCCCAAAAAATTTATTCCTTTCGTTATCATTTACGGTTTTGTGGTGGCCGTATTCAACTCAATGTGGACGCTTTCTGTGGCCATCAACGGGGCGGCAGTAGCCACGGTGATGGTGTACTGCTCGGCGGCGTTCACCGCTTTGTTGGGTTGGTGGCTGCTTAAAGAGAAACTAGGCGTCTGGAAACTGGTTGCAGTTGCGCTCAGCTTGGGCGGTTGTTTGCTTGTCTCAGGTGCATTGCAGGCTTCTGCCTGGCAGGCGAATTTCCTGGGAATCCTTACCGGTATTTTGGCAGGCTTGTTTTATGCCATCTACAGCTTATTTGGCCGTTCAGCCTCACAAAAGGGCATGAACACCTGGACGACCTTGCTTTATACATTTGCAGTAGCTTCGGTCTTTTTGCTTGTCTTCAACCTGCTGCCCTTCAACATTCCCGGGGCGGCCGGGCAGACCAGTAACTTGCTCTGGCAGCAGATGGGAGTACCCGGCTGGTTGATGCTGGTGATTCTTTCTGCGGGTCCTACCCTGCTGGGGTTCGGTACCTACAATCTGAGCCTTAACTATCTGCCCTCCAGCGTGGCCAATCTCATCGCCACCTCGGAACCGGTTTTTACCACCATCACCGCATTTTTCATTTTTGGCGAGGTGCTCAAACCCATCCAACTGGTGGGAGGTCTGCTCATCGTCGGAGGTGTCATCCTCATCCGCCTCACGGAAGGCCGCAGGGCGTAGAAAATTGTTTTCTAGATCAGCTGGCCGCAGGTAACCCTGCGGCTTTTTTGTTTGATCCTGTAACGGTTATAGAA
>CAZWKK010000020.1:0-15265 GCA_964634855.1 uncultured Anaerolinea sp. | reverse complement strand
CTCGATGCCGGTATCGTCATCGTTGGCAAGACCAATATGGATGAGTTCGCCATGGGCTCCTCCACCGAAAACTCCGCTTATGGTCCTACCTCCAACCCGTGGGATCTCAGCCGTGTTCCCGGCGGTTCTTCAGGTGGTTCAGCAGCTTGTGTGGCAGCCGATATTGTCCCCGTTGCCATCGGCTCTGATACGGGCGGATCTGTCCGTCAGCCGGCTTCTTTCTGCGGTCTGACCGGTATCAAACCCACCTATGGACGTGTCTCGCGCTTTGGTCTGGTAGCATACGGCTCCTCCTTGGATACCGTAGGTGTGCTGGCCCATTCCGCTGAAGACATTGTGCCGCTCTTTGAGCAAATGGCCGGTGTGGACCCTAAAGACGCCACCTCTGTAGACGTCCCGGTGCCCCATATTGCATTGGACGGCAAGACCGATCTGCGTGGTCTGCGCGTGGGCGTTCCCAAAGAATATTTCATCAAGGGCATTCAGCCCGAGGTGGAAGAGGCCGTGCGCAAGGCCATTGAAACCTTAAAGTCATTGGGCGCCGAGGTGGTGGAGATCAGTCTGCCGCACACCGAATACGCCCTGCCCGTTTACTACCTCATCGCCCCGGCAGAAGCTTCTGCCAACCTGGCCCGCTACGATGGCGTGCGCTTTGGTCCGCGCGAAGATAATGACACCTTGTGGGGCATGTTCCGCAACACCCGCGGCAACCTGTTCGGCGCCGAAGTCAAACGCCGCATTATGCTGGGCACCTACGCCCTTTCAGCCGGTTACTACGACGCCTATTATGGTCAGGCACAAAAGGTTCGCACGCTCATCAAACAAGACTTTGATGAAGCCTACAAGAGTGTGGATGTGATCGCCTGCCCGGTGGCGCCTTCGACTGCCTTCAAACAGGGCGAGCATACCGGCGACCCGCTTGCCATGTATTTGGAAGACGTCTTTACCCTGCCCATCAACCTGGCCGGTGTGCCGGGTCTGGCCTTCCCGGTAGGTTTCGACTCAAAGAACCTCCCTATTGGCATGCAATTGCTGGGACCGCACTTCAAAGAAGAAGTGCTCTTCAAGACTGCCCACGCCTACCAACAGGTGACAGACTGGCACAAACGCCGTCCCAACTTGTAAGAATAGGCAAAATATCCAAAATCTTCTAAAATAGAAAGGTTCCCATTGGGAACCTTTTTTATCTTGCAAAAGGAGCCGAGAATGGACTCAACCGCTGAGATCCGTGAGTTGTTGGAAAAATTTCAAGAGGGCTACACCCGCCGTGATCTGAATGCGGTGGATGCGTTTATGCTGCTCTTCACCCCCGATTGTGATGTGATCGGCACCAACGGTCACCGCCCCGGCACAGATGAATGGTACACAGACCGCGCTTCTGCCCGCGAACTGGTGCAGGGCGATTGGGAAAACTGGGGGGATCTGAAACTGGACCTGGATGCCGCCACCATCAAAACTCAGGGCGAGGTGGGCTGGCTGGCCATCCCGGCCACCGTCTCCACCCGCATCGGCGAGGAAGGCTACGAGAATTACATCCAATTCATGAAGAGCTACCTGGATAGTTCTGACCTGAGCGCCAAACAGAAGCTGCATTTTTTGCTGCGCGGCGGTACCAATACCTTGTATGAGCTCAACCGCGGCGAGAGTTTTGTCTGGGCGCTGCGTTTTACAGCGGTGGTCGTACATTCAACAGAAGGTTGGCGCTTTGCCCAGATGAACTTCTCTTTCCCCACGGTCTACTTCCCGGATGTACGTCTGTTCGATACTCCTGGTTGAGTCACTTGAAACGAAATCCGCAGCTTTGCGTATTAATTAGTGACACTTCACAATAAGGAGTTACACATGTCAGATCAAAATGTAAAAGTGAACATTCCCACAAATCCAGGTCCAGGTTGCCTGGTACGCGGGTTGTACTTCATCTTTGTGGGTTCCTGGCTGGGCGGCATTTGGATGCTCATTGCCTGGATCCTCAATGTGACCATCATTGGGCTGCCGCTGGGGCTGGCCATGCTCAACCGCTTGCCACAGATCATGACCCTGCGCCCGGTACGCATGCAGACCACCGTTGTCTCCCGCGATGGCGCCACTTACGTGAACCAGACCCCGCTGCCTCAGCGCTCGTTCATTGGCCGGGCTTTCTACTTTGTCCTCATCGGTTGGTGGTTCAGCCTGATCTGGATGATCATTGCCTGGTTGATCGCGGGCATCACCCTGGGGTTGGGGCTGCCGGTAGCCTTCTGGATGTTCGACCGGGTCCCTGAGATCACCACCCTGGCACGGATCTAAGGAAAAAGACACGACCGCCTCAATTTTATGAGGCGGTCGTTGTTTAGGGGAAGAGAGCAGCGGACTGAGAGCCGCTGTTTTTGGATTATTGAGCCTGAACGGTCGTTCCGGTCTTTTCTTGCAGAAGTTGGATCACAGCCCTTAACAAGACTTGGCTGGACATATCTGGCTGCTGGCCGTCTGCAGGGGCTTGCATGGTGTCATTCGCTTGAGGGCCACCCTGGCCGTTGCCGCCATCTGCGGGTTGGGTACCGTCTGCAGCAGGCGGGTTACCCTGCGGCATATCCCCACCCTGGCCGTTACCCGGCTGCATGGAGAGGTTGTTGTCTGTAATGTAGGTGGTGATGGAAGCATTGGTGAGCTGCATGGCAGAGATGGCCTGCAACTGGGCATCTGTGTAGATGGCTTCGATCTGGGCGAGTACAGCCTCAGTATCTACATTGTTGGCTGGTTGGCCAGATTGCTGGTCAGCAGGGGCCAGCGGGGTGGATTGGTCGGGCGTTGATTGGGTATCTCCGTTACCAGGCTGGCCGCCGCCCTGAGGTCCGCCCTTACCACCGCCGGGGCCAAAGATGTTGAGGCTTTCCCAAAGGGTTAACAACTGGGTTGCCTGCTCTTCTGTAATGGCATTCTCGCTACCTTCAAGCTGAAGGGTTCCTGCCAGCAATTGCTGTTCTACGGTGGCAGCATCGGTGAAATCGGTGGACAATACGCTGGAGGTAACGGGTGCAACTGCGGCGGCTGCAACATTTGTATTTGATGTTGTGACCGCTGCTTCTGTTGCAGCAGGGGCAGCACTGCATGCGCTCAGAAAAACCAACAAGACGACCGTTGTGACGATCAGAAATTTTCTCATTCATACTCCTTAGATCAAAATTCATTGGTTAGGTTATTGAAGCCGGCTCATGGGTGTTCACTTGAGTAGTCTTCATTTGTAGATTCTACGCGCTGAATTTGGAGAAACTGTGCATCTAACGTAGAGAAGCATAAAGGTTACATGGAGGAAATTTGTTTGGCATGCATTATGACCGGTTACATATCGACCAGTTGAGGGGTGCGGTGTAAAATTATTAGGTAAGGTTGGAATCACTCAAAATTGATAAATAATAGGTGCTCATGAGCTCAAACTATAAGATCGTAATCCCCATGGCCGGTCTGGGATCCAGAATGCGCCCGCTCACCTGGAGCCGCCCCAAACCCTTGCTTTACCTGGCTGGCAAAACGGTACTGGATCACGCGCTTGAACAATTCACCACCCTGCCGGGCGTTGAAGAAGCTGAATATATCTTCATCGTCAGCCCAAACCAGGGCGATCAGATCCAGGAGCATATGCAGGCTACTCATCCCGAAATGAAAGTTCATTTCGTGGTGCAGGAACACATGCGTGGCCAGAGTGATGCCATCTCGCTGGCCAGGGAATACCTGCACGGGCCGATCTTGATCGCTTTTTCGGACACGCTCATTGAAACCGATCTGGCGTTCTTGAAGCAAGATGGCGCCGATGGTTACGCCTGGGTGAAGCCCATGCCAGATCCACGCCGCTTTGGGGTGGCTGAGACCGGTCCGGATAACCGCGTACTGCGCCTGATCGAAAAACCCCAGGATGTGAGCAAGAACCTGGTGCTGGTGGGTTTTTACTTCTTCAAAGAGGGCGAAAAGCTCATCGAGGCCATTGACGAACAGGTCAAACGTGGCACCAGCCTGAAAGGCGAATACTTCCTGGCGGATGCCATCAATATTTTGTTGGAACATGGTTATAACATGCGTGCCCGCAGCACGGAGGTGTGGTTGGACGCAGGGGTACCCGAGGCTCTATTGGAAACCAACCGCTACCTGCTGGAGCATGGACATTGCACCAGTTGTGAAGGGCTGACGGTGAACGGGGTTACCATCATCCCGCCGGTATCCATTCCGCCGGGCACGGTCATTGAATCGGCAGTGGTGGGGCCGCACGTCACCCTTGGCGAAGGGTGTGTGATCAAGAACGTGGTGGTGCGTGATTCCATCATCGAAGCAGGTACCCAGATCAAAGACATGGTCATCAACGGTTCTCTCATTGGCAGAAACGTCATATTGGAAGGCAAGCCCGATCGCTTGAACATTGGCGATAACTCATGGGTGACCAAGTAGTTGTTGCGGTAGAGTGTTATTCAGGGTCGGCGTATGCCCAGCGGCCACAGGTGGTGATCTGGCAAGGAACCCGCTTACAGGTGGCAAAGGTGCTGGATACCCGCCAGACCCCAACAGGCAAAGCCTTTACGCTTCTACTGGCAAATGAAAAGCAGATCGATCTTTGTTATGATCAGGCCAACGACGTCTGGACGTCCAATGGGTTGACGTAGGCCAGAAGTTCGTCTAGACTTATTCATCTTTTAATGGAGGATGTAAAAATGGCACATCAATACCTCTCCCGGCGCATGTCTGCAATCAAACCTTCGGGTATTCGCAAGTTCTTTGATATTGTGGCGACTATGAAGGACAATGTCATCTCGCTGGGTATCGGTGAGCCAGATTTCACCACTCCGGCACCCATTGTGAATGCCGGCATCCGTTCGTTGGAAAAAGGCGAAACCCATTACACCTCTAACTTAGGCATCATTGAACTTCGCCGCGCTCTATCTGCCCACATCGAAGCCATGTACGGCGTCAGCTATGACCCAGACACCGAAGTCCTCATCACCGTGGGTGGATCTGAGGCGCTCAACCTGGCCGCACTGGCCTTGTTGGACCCGGGAGATGAGGTGATCATCCCCACCCCGTGTTTTGTCTCTTACCAGGCGGCTGTCATTATGGCCGGCGCCGTAGCGGTAGAGATCCCCTGCAAGATGGAAAACAACTTTGATGTGGATCCTAAAGACATCCGCGATGCTGTCACCGCGCGGACCAAGGCCATTCTCATCGGTTTCCCCAACAACCCCACCGGAGCTGTAGCCAGCCGCGCTAATTTGCTCGAGATCGCCAAGATTGCCGAAGAGCATGATCTGATCGTGATCTCGGATGAGATCTACGACCGCCTGGTTTATGGTGTGGAACATACGTGCTTCCCCTCATTGCCTGGCATCCGTAAACGCACCCTACTGTTGGGCGGCTTCTCTAAAGATTATGCCATGACCGGTTGGCGTATTGGCTACGCTTGTGGACCAAGAGAGATCATCAAAGGGTTGGTGGGAGTGCATCAATTCATGGTGATGTGCGCGCCGACGGTTGCCCAGGTGGCAGCAGTGGAAGCGCTGCAGCATGGCGAACCTTTTGTGCAGCAGATGGTGGCCGAATATGACCGTCGCCGTAAGTTGCTTGTGAGCGGCCTCAACCAGATCGGTCTGCCCACTTTTGAACCCAAGGGTGCCTTCTACGCCTTTCCGCACATTGGCATCACTGGCCTTGACGATGAAACCTTCAGTACCCGTCTGCTGCAAGAAGAAAAAGTAGCCATCGTACCTGGTAATGCCTTTGGCGCTGGTGGTGAGGGGTTTGCCCGCTGCTGCTATGCAACCGGCTACAATGACCTTGAAGAAGCGTTGGAACGTATTGAGCGATTTGTAAAGCATATCTGACAACCAAATGAATCCTCAAACAGGCGCCGCGAGGCGCTTGTTTTTTTGAGTGGTCGGGAGCTGAAAATGGATATTAATCTGATGAATTTGAGCCTCCGGCGAAGTCAAATTTTTATAACCATGATAAAATGAAACGCATTATGAAGTATGAAACTGTAATTGGACTAGAAGTTCACGCAGAGGTGGCTACTGCCACCAAAATGTTCTGCTCCTGCCCCGTCGTTGATACAACCCAGGTGGAACCGAACACCAGCGTATGCCCGGTTTGCGCCGGCATGCCTGGCACCTTGCCAGTTGTTAACAAAATGGCTGTCGAAAAGGGCATCAAAGTGGCCCTGGCGCTGAACTGCGAAGTGCAGCGCACCAGCATATTTGCCCGCAAGAACTACTTCTACCCCGACCTGCCCAAAGGTTACCAGATCTCCCAATTTGAATTTCCCCTGGCCCGTAACGGCTATATGATGGTGGATACCCCCGACGGCGAACACAAGATCCGCGTCAACCGCGTCCATTTGGAAGAGGATGCCGGCAAACTGACCCATGTGCACAAAGATGGCGAAGATTGCTCGCTGGTAGACCTTAACCGTGCTGGCGTTGGCCTGCTGGAGATCGTCACCGAGCCAGATATGCACTCCATTGAAGATGTGCGAGCCTATGCTACCAACCTGCGCTCCATCATCCGTGAGGTGGGCGTCAACTCTGGCGATATGGAAAAGGGCGTTATCCGCTTCGAGGCCAATATCTCCATCCGTCCCTTTGGGTCCACCACCCTGGGCAAACGGGTTGAGATCAAAAATCTGAATTCTTTCCGTGCCATGGAACGCGGCATTGTTTATGAACTCAAACGCCAGGCTGAAATTTTGGACCGCGGCGGAGAAGTGGACCAGGAAACACGCGGCTGGAACGAAGAAAAGCAGTGCACTTACATTCAGCGTTCCAAAGAAGAAGCACATGATTACCGCTACTTCACCGAACCCGATCTGCCCCCTCTGGTGGTGGAAAAAGAATGGGTAGAAGCAGTTCGCGCCACTATGCCCGAACTGCCGCGTGAAAAAGCCCTGCGATTGCAAAGTGAGTACGGCGTGACCAAAGTGGAATCTTCTCTGCTGGCCGCCGACTTTGAACTGAACGAATTCTTTGAGGCCACCGTCAAAGCCCTCAAAACCGCCCCGGCGCGCATGGCTGCCACCTGGTTGCTGGGCGAGGTCTTCGCCTGGATGAACCAGAGCGGTGCCGTTCTGGCTGATCTCAAGGTTACCCCCGTCCTGTTGGCTGAGCTCATTGAGGCCGTCAACAGCAGTGTGGTCAACCAAAACACTGCCAAGACCGTGCTGGGCGAAATGCTCAATTCTGGCAAAGGTGCCAATGCCATCATTCAAGAACGTGGCTTGGCCCAGGTTTCTGATAGCAGCTTTATCTCAGATGTAGTCAAGAAGGTCCTCGACGAGAACCCCAACGAGCTGGCCAGCTTCCGAGCCGGCAAAGAGACCTTGAGCAACTGGTTCTTTGGCCAGGCTATGCGGGCTGCAGGTGGTAAAGCCAACCCGGCCTTGTTGCGGGCAGAGCTGGAAAAGCAGTTGCATCAGAATTAGTTAAGCATTCAAAACCTCCCATTTGTGGAGGTTTTTTTATTGAGTACGCAGGCTGAACATGTGATTAACACAATTAATCATATTAAATAACCAGAATTTGGCTAAGATTTGCATTAGAAAGACGAAATTCACTTGACTTTAGGCCAATTCTCGGATAATCTTAAGAGGAAAGCGAAACGGTGGAGGAAACAGTGAAAATTCTGTCATTATCCACATTGAAGTATAGCGGGCACGGGACCGGTGTGCCCGCATATTATTTAAATACCGTTTTCCACAGCTCGTTTTCAGCACCAAAATCTTATCAGTCAAGGAGTGAACTGAATGGCAAACAGTATTAATGCGTTCGAAATGGCACAACGTCAATTCGACCATGTCGCAGAATTGCTCAAGCTTGACCCGCAAGTGGCAGAGATCTTACGCTGGCCGCTACGCGAGTTCCACTTCCGCATTCCGGTACGCATGGACGATGGTACCCTGCGTGTGTTCCAAGGTTTCCGCGTGCAGCACAACGATTCTCGCGGTCCCAACAAGGGCGGCATCCGCTTCCATCCGGCTGAGACCATCGACACCGTGCGTGCCCTGGCCACCTGGATGACCTGGAAATGCGCTGTTGCCGATATCCCCCTGGGTGGTGGTAAAGGCGGCGTCATTGTAGACCCGGCAACCCTTTCGGTCACCGAAAAGGAACGCCTGTGCCGTGGTTGGGTGCAACAAATGTGGCGCAATATCGGTCCCCGACAAGATGTTCCGGCCCCGGATGTAGGTACCACCCCGCAGATGATGGGCTGGATGATGGACGAATACTCCAAGCTCAGCGGCCAATTCACTCCTGGTACCATCACTGGCAAACCGCTGGATGGCGGTGGCAGCCTGGGTCGCACCGAAGCCACTGGCTATGGTGTCATCTTCCACGTTCGCGAAGCCATGAAACACCTGGGTATGAAACCCGAGCAGTGTGTGGCAGCCATTCAGGGCTTTGGCAATGTTGCCCAGTATGCAGCCATTGGTTTTATTGAGATCCTCAAAGGCAAAGTGTTGTGTGTTTCTTACTACGACCGCGCCGACAAGGTGTCTTACACCGTCAGCAAGAAAGATGGCATCGATCCGCGCTTCCTCATGACCATCACCGATCAGTACGGCTCCATTGACAAAGCCAAGGCTCGCGAAGCCGGCTACACCATCGAAGATGGCGGCGCCTGGATCAGCAAGGAAGCCGACGTTTTGATCCCGGCCGCATTGGAAGGTCAAGTCAACGCCGATACCGTCAAGTTAATCAATCCGCGCGTCAAGATCATTGCCGAAGGTGCCAACGGCCCCACCACCCCCGAAGCCGACGAAGTGATCAAGTCCAAGAACATCTTCTTGATCCCCGATTTCCTGTGCAACTCTGGTGGTGTAACAGTCTCTTACTTCGAATCGGTTCAGAACGATATGAACTTCTACTGGACCAAAGACGAAGTATTGGAGAAACTCGATACCAAAATGACCATCGCTTTCCACGGCGTTTTGGATATGTCCCTCAACCGCAAGGTATTCATGCGCGATGCCGCCTACATGGTGGCCATCGACCGCGTGGTCAAATCCATGCAGGTGAGAGGCTGGGTGTAAGTCTCCGCTCGTAAGCTTGAACCCCGGATCGGTAAATTACCAGATCCGGGGTTTTTTTTGTGTTACCATAGCCAATTATGAACATACAAACGCAACCTCAAAAAAAACGGGGATGTTGGCTGTCCCTTCTTATTGTTTTGATCGTATTGCTTATATTGGCAGCTCCCCTGCTTCAGGGGATTGGGAAGTATCTCATTGTCAGCGACCCAATTGACAAGGCAGATCTCATTACCGCGGTCAGTGGGCCATCGTATCGCATCACTTATGCTGCGGAGCTCTTCCAAAGGCATATGGCTTCTTATTTGTTCTTTACCGGCGGGTTCAATGAGCATGAACAACGCTATGATGCTGATTGGAGTGCGACCCTGGCCAGGAATATTGGCGTTCCTCCTGAAAACATTTATACCGACGAATCCACGGTAATTTCCACCTACCAGGAAGCTGAGCGGGTAAAAGCCTTCATCGAGGCTCATCCAGAAAAGATCCACTCGGTGCTTGTGGTGACCGATGCTTATCATACCCGCCGGGCCAAATGGGCTTACCAAAAGGTGCTGGGGCCAGATATCAAAGTGACGGTCACACCCGTCCCCTGGGATGAGGCGGGCTATTCCAGCAAATGGTGGCGCAGCGCAACCACCCGAGAGATGGTGACCAAAGAATACCTTAAGTACACCTTCTACCTGTTCCGCTATCAATGGACAAGCGGAGCCTTGCAAAACTGGCTGGCTCGGTTTGATAAGTTCTAAAAGTGTGGCCCAGATGGTTGTTTCGAAAGAAAACTCTGTATAATATTTCTATCTTTGTTTTGTACACACTGAAGGAGGGGTTCTTTTATGGCAGATGTAATTCAATTTGTCAGCAATTACGAAGATCACAGCACAGATACAGGGTTTCAATTTGAGTTTCGTTGCGACCACTGTGGAACAGGGTATCGTACAAAATTCCAGCCCTCCGCAACGGGGATGATCTCTGGTGTTTTGGACGGAGCCAGCAGTCTTTTTGGCGGCGTTCTCAGTTCTGCGGCAAATATCAGCAATCGGGTTCGTTCTGCCGGCTGGCAAAAAGCCCGCGACGAAGCGTTTATGAAAGCGATCGAAGAGGTTAAACCAAACTTTTTACAGTGTCCTCGCTGTCAAAAATGGGTTTGTAAAGACAGATGTTGGAACAACAAGCGCGGTTTGTGTAAGGGGTGCGCGCCTGATCTGGGAGTGGAAATGTCTGCTGCTCAGGCATCCCGCTCAGTAGAAGAGATCTGGGCGCACGCAAAAATGGCCGAAGAAGATAAAAAACTGGCTGAAGGAAATTGGCGTGAGACCATCCGCGCCTCTTGCCCTGAATGTGGAGCCTCTTTGGGAACGAACGCCAAATTCTGCCCAGAGTGTGGGGCCAAACTAAAAGCTGAAGCTCATTGCACCCAGTGTGGTGCGCTGCTCCAACCAGGCGCCAAGTTTTGTGCCGATTGTGGGGCAAAGGTAGAAGGCTAGATCAGAGATCCACCACAAAGACCACGAGGCCCCTCGTGGTCTTTTTTCTAATCTTTCTCTGGTTAGTTTAATGTTAGAATAAACCATTCAATTTGCAACTATCTACAATTGAAAATCATGAAGTGGGCAAAGGCGTTAAAAGCACATGTTTCCGGTCGAATCATCTGATGCGGAGATTTTTGTTGAAATAGACAAACTGAATCGATCAGCCTGGGAGCTTATCCAAGACGAGGCTCTCAACCAGGCGAGACCGATCCTTGAGCGGGTTAAGGACCTTTTAGATCAGGTTCAAGATCGCGGCCTGTTATACGATCATGCCAGGGTCTCCTATCTGGTTAATATGGGCGGGATTGAACAATATATTGGCCCCAAGTCCCTTCAGTATTTTATAGAAGCTTATTCGATCGTGGAGACGATTTCCTTTCCAACGGGTTTGTTGGATACCCTCACTGGGTTGAGCTGGGGGTATTACTTTTTGGGTGATTATGTAAAGGCAAAGTCTTATGTAGAGCGGGCGATTCAATTAGCTGAATCGCTGGATGATGCAGCCAGGTTATGGCGGGTGCGCAATGCTGCCGGAGCCATTTTAAGTGATACCAACGAAGTAGAACGCGCATTGGAATACTTAAAATTGAATATTGATCAGCTCAGCGAGGAAAGAATAAACCATGATGGCTGTATTGCGTATAACAACATGGCCATGGTGTTGTTAACCTGTGAGCGTTATGAAGAGGCAGAAGAAGCAGCCTTACAGGCGCTGGATATGGTCGCCAAGTGGAACCAACCGCTTACCGCTGTTTGTGTATTAGACACACTGGGTCTGGTGTATAAGGGAAAGAAACAATACGACCTTTCGCTGCTTTACTACCGTGAAGCGATCAATATTCAGACCCCGTTACGTTACCGGAATATTAATTTTGAACCTTACCTTAATTTAGGTGAGGTGCTGCTTCTGACTGGAGAACTGCAAGAAGCAGAGGAAATGCTAAAGATCGCACTGACGCTTGCCGAGGAAAAGCAAGGATCCCGTCTGGAATATGTGTGTTATGAAAAACTGGCCGACATTGCAGAGAAAAAAGGGAATTACAAACAAGCACTGGAATATTATCAACGTTTCCACAAAGAAAAAGAGCGCATGTTCAACCAGCAAAAGATCAATCAGATCGCGGATCTGATCTCGACTCATAAGCTTGAGAATGCTCTCAAAGATGCCCGTATTCTGGAACTGCAGAACATTTCTTTGC
This sequence comes from uncultured Anaerolinea sp., assembly GCA_964634855.1. Classification (GTDB taxonomy): domain Bacteria; phylum Chloroflexota; class Anaerolineae; order Anaerolineales; family Anaerolineaceae; genus UBA6107. The sequence continues at coordinate 3,497 of CAZWKK010000020.1, read as the reverse complement.
TCAGAGAGATCGAAACCCAGAAGCAGCGCCATGTTGAATTGGAATACCTGGCCACCACAGACCCTTTGACGGGTATGATGAACCGGCGTCATTTTGGAACTTTGGCCAATTTTCAATTTGAAGAGGCGCGGAGATCAGGTCAGCCTATGTCTGTGGTCATGTTTGATATTGACCACTTTAAGACGGTCAACGACCAGTTTGGTCACAGGGTGGGCGACGATGTATTGGTGAAAGTAGCCAAAGCCATCAATCTTTCGATCCGCGCAGGGGATCTTGCCTGTCGTTATGGTGGCGAGGAATTCCTTTTGCTCATCCCAGATCATGATCTGGAAAGCACGCTGATCATCGCGGATCGGGTACGCATGGCGATTGAAGCACTTTCTATGTCAGTGGGTGATGAAGCGATCAACATCACCATCAGCGCAGGCGTGGCTACCTTACATTCTGAAGATGAAGATCTGGATGGACTCATTGAACGGGCAGATCAGCGTTTGCTCAAGGCAAAGACATTGGGACGGAACACGGTTCTACCCAAGAATGAATAATAAAATGCACCTGAGAATTTCTCAGGTGCATTTTTTGATCTACCATTTGGCGTAATGCTCTTCGGCCCAACCGATCAGATCTTTGATCTCGATCTTTGTGCCGTCATCCAGAACTGCCCAACCGCTGTAGCGGCCAAACATTTGATGAACCTCGCTTTTAAGGATCAGCGCATCGGTTTTGGCCACACGCTCAAAAAAGGGCGTGAAGTCCAGCTCCAGGCGTGCATCCGGGCTGACCATCTTCCAGGGTTTTTTGTAATTGCTGGGGTCGAAGGTGAAGTCTACCTTGCCCAGTTTATGCACCTTGCCCTCTACTATGACACAATTCTCACTGGCAGCAGAGGTATCACCAAAACCGTAGCCCAGGTTCAGACCCACACGGCGTTTATCGGCCAGGAAACCAGATGCGCTGGCCCAAACCCAATGAGAATCGTATTCCCAAACGCCACGGCCCCAATCGAGATTGCCCAGGGCGGTCTGCGGGGTGAGCTCAAAGCGTTGCCCTTCATACTCTACCCAGCCGCTGGCAGGCAGGCAGTTGAGCTTGTGATTGTAGTAAAAACGTTTGCCACGAATGGGAATGACAATGGTCATGGATTCGTGGTCTTTCGGTTGAGCCAGGCTGATCTCTGCGTTCAGGTCAGCGCTTGAAAAACCAGGCCAATGGACTGAAAGGGTGCGTTTGCCGGGGAGGGCTTCAAAGACCATGCGGAAATCGCCTTTTTCATAGGTGGTCTTGCCAGATGTGGCTGCCCGGGGCAAAGAAACGCCTGACCCGAACGGGGTGGAGATGGTCTTCTCTTTGAATTCGCCGGTGGTAAAGTCGATGACGTAGGCGAAAACCATCCCCATATAGCCAACATCGCTGATGGTGAAAGAGAAGAAATGGGTGGGGGTGGTGATGGCGTAATAATCCCAGATCTTGATGCGCAATTTTTGAAAAAGGGGCGTTTTGTAAAAATGGCAATCTTCCAGATTGCAATCGAGCACTGGGAAGGGAGCCCAGCCCGCCTGGGTGAGTGTACCATCTGGATTCAATAGTTTTGCAGGACCTTTTAGCATTCGTTGAGCATCCATCTTTTATCCTTTGGCAACTTTGATTTGACCTTAATTATAGGTCAGTCTTAAAACAAAATTCCCCCGGAAAGGGGGAATTTACGTTCTTTTTAAGGTTTAGATCAGCCCAAAAATGCCGCCCGGAGTTCGGGATAAAGTGCGGTTGATACGCAATTCGCTTTCGGTGGCCAATTGGTTGATGCGGCGCATGATCTGATCGGCGGTGGTACGGGTTTGGGTGCGGTCGTCAGCATCGCCGTTAAAGGTGATGGGACCGCCGATGGTCATGGCGTAAGGACCTTTGGGGTACCAGTGGGCCAGTTGCTCTACACCGCGGACGGTGGAAGAAACGTGGTAAATGTTTTCGCGCACCAGTCCGATGCCAACCGGGATCACCGGGGCGCCGCTTTCCAGCGCCAGGCGGGCAACACCCGTTTTGGCTGGATGGGAGCCGCCTTCAGTAGGGCTGATGATGCCCTCAGGGAAGATCACAATGGTATGTCCGGCGGCAAGGTGTTTGAGGGCGGCATCAATTGCTTCTTGACCATGCCCTTCTTTAACGCTGATATGACCAGATTTTCGCAGGTAGGCACCCAAAATGGGAACCTGGAACAATACATCATTGATCATGATAAAGGATTGCTGGTGCAGCATTTGCGCAACAAAAAACGGATCGGTGGTCGAAGGATGGTTGGCAGCTACGATCTTAGCGCCCTGAGGAATTTCAAAGTGTTTTTTGATGTCCAGCTTTAACATGGTGTTGGCATACGTTCCAACCACAGGAACGGATACTCCGTACAACGCTTTTTCAGCAATAATTGTCATTTATAAAGTCTCACTTTTCTCTTTAGGTCAGGTTCAACAATAGTCCAAGGATACCTGTAAACCCAATTCGCCACATTGCCCATAAGTCATATTGAGGGGTAGCCAGTAGGCATATCTTCGATTATGCAAGTCATAGTGGGGAGAATGAAGATATATAAGATAACCCCGGTTTTTGGCCGGGGTTGTGGATGGATAACCTACAATTTTGTTAGATTTTACTGCTTGTTCTGCTCAATATATGGGGTGAGAACTTCTTTCCAGCATTGATAGCCAGCAGCCAGCAGATGAAGGTGATCGTTGTTTAAGTCAGCGCGCAGAGCACCGTTGGCATCAGCAAAATGAGGAAAGAGATCAATGAAAGTGTAGCCAAGTGATTCGGTCATGTCTTTGAGACGTGGGTTTAACTCTTGAATGCGTTTGCTGTAAGAATGTGCTCGCGGCAAGATGGATTCAACATATACCCGGGTGGCAGGGCTCTCTTTTTGGATCTTTTCCAATATCTCGCGATAAGTGCCCAGGATCATCTCATCGTGACGGTGTTCATACCAGGGCAGATCATTGGTACCGATGAGAATGAAGATTGCGGCGGGTTTACCCTGTGTCACCGGCCCCATGCGGGCCAGCAAACCCATGGTGGTATCCGCATTGATGCCGCGGTTCTTGATGGGCAGATCTGGGAAGAGCTCATCCCAGTTGCCGCCTGCAGTGAGACTATCACCCAGAAAAACGATATCGCTGCTGCTGGGAGGATGCGCAGCAAAGAAATCGGCCCGCTGCAGATAGTGACGACGGGCGATCTTTTCAACTTCCAACCTGGTGAGAGTGAACATCACCAATGTGGCAACTAACATGACCAGTAAGAAAGAGATAAACATAAAGTAATTATATCCGTTTCATCTTCTAATGTAAAAAAACTTCGTCACTTATGAACTTAAATTAACCTTCATCGAGTAAAATAGGGCACATGCCAACTAAAGAAGAACTGATTCAGGTCTTAACCAAAGTGAACGACCCCGAACTTGGACGCAACATCGTTGAGCTCGGCATGGTCAAAGACCTGGTGATCACAGA
>CAZWKK010000019.1:2324-15390 GCA_964634855.1 uncultured Anaerolinea sp. | reverse complement strand
GGGACTTCGCAAGAGCGTGCTCGCAAGTCCCTGGTGGATCACACAAAACACCGCCCGAAAAAGCGGTGTTTTTTATTTTGGTTCAGGGTTTCCCCTACGGGGACTTCGCAAGAGCGTGCTCGCAAGTCCCTGGTGGATCACACAAAACACCGCCCGAAAAAGCGGTGTTTTTTATTTTGGTTCAGGGTTTCCCCTACGGGGACTTCGCAAGAGCGTGCTCGCAAGTCCCTGGTGGATCACACAAAACACCGCCTTAGAGGCGGTGTTTTAATTTTGGTTCACGGTTCCCCCTAAGGGGACGTCATTAAATTTTGCACGCAAGTCCCTGGTGGGTCAGCTAAAACACCGTCTTTTGAGGCAATGTTTTTAATTATCTCCTACTGTAAATTCAAAATTAATTCGTCAGGGGCATCTTGTATTGGCCATGGGCTTGATTTATACTCAAGCAGATTCTGCCAAAGTCGACTGAATTGCTCTTTATTATCGTAAGTCATGAGGTTTTTATGTGGCTATACTTGAAACTTGCCTGGCGTAACATCTGGCGCCATCGGCGCCGCACGGTGATCGTGGTCACCGCCCTGGCTTTGGGCATTATGATGATGGTCTTTTACGATGGGATGATTGGCGGCTTTCAAGATGCCATCTATGGCAGCGCCATTAAAGTGTTGGGCGGGAACATCCGCATCCATGCTGAGGGGTATACCGCCAGCACAGATTCTTACCCATTGCTCCCCATTTCCAATGACAAACAACTGGTAGAGGCCGCAGTTCAGATCCCTAACGTGGTATCTGCTTCTCGCCGACTGAACACTGGCGGCCTGGCCACCAACCAGGAAGGCGCCTTTGGCACTGAGATCATTGGGGTGGAACCCGAGGTGGAAGCGCAGATCAACCCGATCGCGCAGAACATTGTGGAAGGACGTTACCTGCAAGCCGATGATGCAGACTCAGTGGTCATTGGCAAGGGTCTGGCGGTGATGATGAACCTCAAGGTCAACGACCGCTTCACCCTGGTGGGCAAAGGCCTGCACAACCAGATGCGCCAACGCACCATGACGGTGGTGGGCATCTATGATCTTAAAGTCCCTTCTCTTGAGCAAAAAACGGTTTACATTTCACTTAATGAAGCGCAAACCCTGTACGATCTGCCCGACCAATCAACCGAAGTGATGATCACCCTCAAGCAAATCGGCCAGGAACCCGCGGTGATCGCCGCACTCAAGCCCTCATTGGCTGGCGCAGAAGCCGAGACCTGGGCTGAAGCCTTCCCAGAGTTGCAGACGGCCCTGGCTGCCAAGAACAATGCCATGAACGTTTTTAGCGTCATCATTCTGCTCATTGCTGGCATTGGCGTTTTGAATCTGCTGCTCATGGCCGTCTTTGAGCGCACCCGAGAGATCGGCTTGCTGGGCGCCATCGGTATGAAACCTCGTCAGATCAGGACCCTTTTCATTATAGAAGGCATCATGCTCGGCTTTTTGGGCACAGTGGTGGGCGAGATCTTTGGCATCGGGCTCAACGCCATCTTCAGCGTGGTGGGGTTTGACTTCAGCAAGTTCTCTGGCATGACCGATTACATGGCCTTGATCTCCGGCAAAGTCTATACCAGCCTGGCGCTGAACTCCATTCTCACCCGAGCATTACCGGTTCTTATCATTACCATCCTGGCATCGCTCATTCCTGCTCGAGAGGCTTCTCAGCAGGAACCTTCTGAAGCGCTGCATTACGTGTAAAGGGGATTGCCATGACCCAAAAAATTAAACTCGCTTTCCGCAACCTGAACCGTAACCGCAGACGCTCCATCCTTTCTGCCCTGGCTATTTCCATGGGGCTGGCCTTGCTCATGCTCATCGCCTCAGTGCTGCGCGGTGAAATGAGCACTTCCATTGAAAAATCCATCTCCTTGGTCAGCGGGCATATTCAGATCCGCTCTGCCAATTATGTTGATTCCAAGAGCAGCCTCAAGTGGGCTGATCTGGTGGCTGATCCTGAAAAGATCATCGCCGATATTCAAAGCGTGCCGCAGATCAGCGCGCTCATCAAAGATGCCACGCCGCGTTTGTACGCCAGTGCCATCATCTCTTCGGGGACTGATTCTCTGGGCGTGCAGGTGCTGGGCATTGACCCGGCCGCCAAAGCCAATGAGCCTTTCATTAATGGGCTAACCCAGGGCGACTTTATCACCGCTGAAGATGCAAGCGGGGTTGTTATCAGCCAGTTGATCGCCGACAAGCTCAAAATGAAAGTGGGCGATTCCATCAACCTGTTGGTCAACACATCCAACGGAGATGTGGTGCAGCAAGATTTCACCATCCGTGGACTGTACACCACCCATACGCCTTCTTATGATGAGAGCACCATTCTCATGCCGCTGGCCAAGGCGCAGACCATCACTTCTACGCAGAACCATGCCAGCACCATTTTTATTCTGCTCAAAGACCGTGCGCAGACCGATGCGGTCGCCTCTGCCATTCAGGGAACCGGGTATCAGGTAAAGACCTGGATGGAAATGAACCAATTGATGATCGATACCGAAGATCTGGCTAACAGCTTCATGGTCGTTGTTTACCTCATCGTGCTGGTCATCACCGCCACGGTCATCGTCAACACGCTCATCATGTCTGTGTTCGAGCGCACCCGCGAGATCGGCATTCTCAGCGCGTTGGGGTGGAAGAGCCGCGACATTATGGCCCTCTTTATGACCGAAGCCACCATGATCGCACTCGGCGGTATCGCCTTGGGTATCGTCTTGGGGCGTTTTGTGGTCTTGTATTTTGAGAAGATCGGCATCGGCTTTGGCAACCTGGGGTTGCGCAACGGATTCCTGCTGGGCGAACGCCTGTACGGCATTTTCTCCGGCAGCGATGTGGTCACCCTTTCGATCATCGCCTTTGTTGTCACCATGCTGGCTTCTCTTTACCCAGCTTACTTAGCGGCTCACTTAGAGCCGATCGATGCCCTACACGGTAAATAGGAAGGAGAATAAAAATGGAAGTCGCAAAAGTAGAAAATGCTGTAAGAACCTATAAGATCGGTGAAACCGAGACCAAAGCTTTGCGGGGCATCAATCTGACGATCGAAAGCGGAGAGTTCACTGCCCTGGTTGGGCCATCTGGCTCTGGCAAAACCACCTTATTGCAATTGCTTGGCTGTCTGGATCAACCCAGCAGCGGCAAAGTGTTTATCAACGGTCAAGATGTGACCGTGATGAACCGCAATCAGCGTGCTGACCTGCGCAAGAATAACCTTGGCTTCATCTTCCAGTTCTTTGCCCTCATCCCCACCCTGACCGCTTACGAGAACATTGAGCTGCCTCTTCTTTTAAAAGGGGCTGGTGCAGAGGAACGCAAGGACCGCGTGAACCAAATATTAAAGGCAGTTGACCTGGTGGATCACAGCAATCACCGGCCTGACCAGATGAGCGGTGGTCAGCAGCAGCGTGTGGCTATTGCCCGTGCCCTTTCCACCAACCCCTCCCTCATTTTGGCAGATGAACCCACCGCCAACCTGGATACTGCCAATGGGCAGCAGGTAATGGAGATCATGGCCAACCTGAACAAAGAAACCGGGGTGACCTTCGTTTTTGCCACCCACGATCCGCGCGTCTTTAAGTATGCCAAACGCATCGTCACCCTGCGCGACGGACTGATCGAGGAGCCGAACGGAAATGGTAAAAAATAATCTGGCAATAAAAACAAAGATCCTGGCGGCAATGCTTGGCAGCCTTCTGCTGCTCACAGCCTGCGGTGCTGGCAAAACCCCAACCCCCTTGCCCACGGTAATGCTGGAAGATAATACTTCCGCCATTGCCCAGGGGACACCCACCGTGAGCGCAGGTTCTTCTTACACCACTGCTTCCGGCGTGTTGGTCTCAGACCATCAGAGCGAGTTGGCGTTTCTCACCAGCGGCAATGTGGGCAAGATCAACGTCAGCGTTGGGCAAACTACCCAAAAAGGTGATGTTTTGGCCGAATTGGACAACGCCGTGGTGCAACTACAACTGGACCAGGCCAACCAGGCGCTGGCAGAACTGACCTCGCCACTGGCCATTAGCAACGCGCAAAAAGCGGTGGCAGATGATCAGGCCGCATACAATGCAGCATATGGCACTTACATCTGGTGGCAAGACCTGGCCGCCCAAAGCCAGGACCTGCTGGAAAAGGCCAATGCCGATATGGTGGTGGCTCAGGACGCGGTCAAAGACGCCCAGGATTATTACAACAAGTTTAACGAGACCAAAGATGAGAAGGGCAAAGCCATTGCCTTTCAAAAGTTGTATGATGCCCAACAAAAGGTGGATGAGATCCAAAAACGCATCAACCTGTACACCAATATTGACCCGGTGCAAATGGCCAAATACAAAGCGGATGCCGATGTAGCCAAAGCCAAACTGGCAGATGACCAAACCCTGTTAGCCGCGCTGACCGGCACTGCCCTGCCCTCCAACCCAACCGGTACCGGATATGCCCAGCTTTTGCAGGCCCGTCTCAACGTTCAGTTAGCCCAGGCAGCGCTGCAAAATTCTCAGCTTATTGCGCCAGCGGATGGCGTGGTTTCATTGATGGATCTCTCGCTTGGCAGTTTTGTTCAGGCGGGACAGGTACAGATAATCCTCACCGATCCAGCCAAGCTACATGTTGAGACCACTGACCTAAGCGAAAGAGACGTGGTCAACATCAAAGCCGGGCAGACTGCCACTGTTACCATCAAAGCGCTCAACCAACAGGTGAAAGGCAAAGTAGTAGCCGTCTCCCCGCTGGCTGATACCCTGGGTGGTGATGTGGTGTACCGCACCTTCATTCAGTTGGATGAGCTGCCAGAAGGCGCTCTCCCCGGTATGACGGTCACAGTTCAATTCGCCGCAGATTGATCATTCACACATATCAGAATTAAAAACAGAGGCCGGAAGAAGATCTTCCGGCCTCTGGATTTTTACCCGCGCTTAGAACAGGAGGTACGGGTTCTCCATGGTGGATTTGAGGTCAGCCAGGAATCTGGCCACCAAAGCACCATCCAGAATGCGGTGATCTGCACCCAGGGTAAGGCGGATCATGGGGCGAACTTCCACTTTGCCATTTACAACCACGGGGGTGTCCATCATCTTACCCACAGCCAGAATGGCGGCTTCAGGGGGGTTGATGATGGCGGTAAATTCTTCAATGCCAAACATCCCTAGATTGCTGATGGTAAAGGTGCTGCCGCTCATTTCTGAGGGTTCCAATTTGTGCGAGCGGGCGCGATCGAGCAGACGGGCCATTTCTACAACCATGCCCTTCAGGTCTTTGGACTGAGATTCCTTGACCACAGGGACGATCAAGTAATCTTCCAAACTGGTGGCAATGCCCAGATTCACATCTTCCCACTGAACAATTTCATCACCATTAAAGGAGCTGTTCAGCATGGGGAACTTGGTCAATTCTCGGGCAATGATGTAGGCCATAATGGCGGTGTAACTTACCTTTAATCCTGTCTGCTCTTGAATTACCGGTAAAATGCGTTCGCGCAGGCGCACGATCTCCGTCATATCAACGGAAACGGTCTCATAGATGTGGGGAGTGGTGGAAAAACTATAAGACATGCGCTCAGCAATGATCGTGCGGACGCCCTTGAGGGGAATGCGCTCTTTTACACGTGCATTGGGCAGCGGAATGGAGCCAGCGGCTGCCACAGGGGCAGCTTTTTGGGCTTTGGCCGCCACTGCAGAGGTTGGAGCAGCAGCACCTTTGTTGGAGGCAACAAAACGTTCCAGATCAGAACGGTAAATACGACCTTTGGGACCAGAACCAGGAACTACAGCCAGGTCCACGCCCAATTCTTTGGCCATAGATCGAGCCAATGGGGTAGCGCGCACCTCGCCGGCAGAGACGGCAGGTTTGGCAGCCACAACCGGTTGGGCAGCAGGTTCTGAATTAGCAGCGGCCTCAGCGACCGGGGCAGCCGCGGGTGCAGCAGGAGCGGCGGCAGCATTGGTGGGTAAAGATTCACCCGGTTTGAGAATATAGGCAACCACTGCAGAAACAGGTACTACATCATCTGCTTTGGCGGTGAGGCCAGCCAAAATACCACTGGCAGGGCTTTCCACCTCAATGGAAGATTTCTCAGTGAGCATGATGAAGATGGACTCGCCTTTTTCAACCGTATCACCCTCGTGTTTCAACCACTCTACCAGGGTGCCGGTTTCCATCACCATGTCAACTTTCGGCATAATAACTGGAGTTGCCATGCTTATCTCCCTTCTTTTGCCAGAGAACGTGCAGCAGCGATGATGTCTTTGGTCTGCGGAACGGCAGCAGCTTCAAGGTTGCGGTTATAAGGAATAGGAATGTTCAAACCAGCCAGACGGCGAATGGGGGCATCCAAACGGTCAAACGCCTCAGATCCAGCGATGACAGCAGCGATCTCACCACCGAATCCGCCAGTGATGGGAGCCTCGTGGGCAATCAGTACACGGCCGGTCTTGGACACAGATTTGATGATGGTCTCTTCGTCCAACGGTTTGAGGGAGCGCAGATCCACCACCTCAACATCAATGCCCTCTTTTTCCAGTTCAGCGGCGGCTTCAAGAGCACGCGGAACCATAATGGAATAAGCCACAATGGTCAGGTCTTTGCCTTCGCGTTTCACATCGGCTTTGCCAAAGGGCACTTCATAAATGTCCTCTTCTACCATTCCTTTGGTGCGGTAAAGGAGTTTGTGTTCCATAAAGAGGACCGGGTTGTTATCGCGGATGGCGGTGATGAGCATGCCCTTGGCATCAGCTGCCGTGGCGGGTGCCACTACTTTGATGCCTGGTACGCCCACAAACCAGTTTTCCAGGCTCTGGCTGTGCTGTTCTGCAGCGCCGGTACCTGAACCAGCCGGGGTGCGAACGACCATGGGAACATTGATATGACCACCAAACATGAAATGCAGTTTGGCAGCCTGGTTCACTAGTTGGTTCGAAGACAGGGTAATGAAATCCATGAACATGATCTCCATAATGGGGCGCATGCCCATCATGGCGGCACCAGTAGAAACACCAGCAATAGCTGCTTCAGAGATCGGGGTGTCCAAAACACGTTCGGGGCCAAATTCTTCCAACATCCCCTTGCTTACACCAAAAGCGCCACCGTAGGTACCAATATCTTCACCCAGGAAGAATACACTGGCATCACGGCGCATCTCCTGCACCATTGCTTCTCTTACAGCTTCCAGATAAGTGATCTCTCGTGTGCTCATGCTGCGTATACCTCATTTTCCAAATTTTCTGGAGAAGGTTCTGCGAAGGTCTGCGCGACTTCGGCGGCTTTCTCAATTGTTTCAAGGGAATTCTGATCCAATCCTTCAACATCAGCGCCGGAAAGGATCTTGCTGGTGATCAGGGTCTGGGAGTAACGAACGATGGGGTCGTTGTGCTTCCAAGATTCCATTTCTTCTGGGGTACGATACAGGTTGCGATCGCTCTTGGAGTGACCACGCCAGCGATAAGTGAGGTTTTCCACCATCGAAGGACCGTTGCCGGCACGTACATATTCAACAGCGTTGCTGACAGCATCATAAACGGCCAGAACATCGTTGCCGTCCACGGTCACCGCCGGGATGTGATAAGAAAGAACGCGCTCAGAAACATGGCGGTTGGGCATTACTTTTTCGGCAGCCATCGACATGCCATACTGGTTGTTATCGCAAACCCACACAATGGGCAGCTTCCAAATGGAAGACATATTGAAGGCTTCATGGAACTCGCCTTCGTTGGTCGCACCATCGCCAAAGAACGCCATAACAATGCTCTTGGATTTGCGCATCTTTAAGGCCAATCCAATGCCAACAGCGTTGGTAAAACCACCACCTACAATACCGGTGGCGCCCAGGTTGCGGCCTGCAATATCGGCAATGTGCATGGAGCCACCTTTGCCGCGGTTGTAACCCTGTTCCTTGCCCAGGAATTCACCAAACATCAAACTAAGATCGGCGCCCATAGCGATGGTGTGGCCGTGACCGCGGTGGTGGTGGATGATGTAATCCTCAGGTCCCAATGCAGCGATCGAACCGATAGGGGAGGCTTCCATACCGATGGAAAGGTGCATGGTGCCGTGAACCAAACCGCGCATATATAATGATTCAGCAGTCTCTTCAAAGTGCCGTGTCAGCATCATGTTGCGAAGCAGCGACACCAACTTGTCTTGCGGAATCTGTTTAAGCATCTGTCTTTCACGTTTGGGGTCAAACGTCAGTTCTTGCCTGATTTCCTCTACTGTTAATGGCATTTTTGCTTACTCCTGAAAAAGATTGTGAAGCTTTTTTCTTAATTGACATTCTCTTGAGACCCTTTTAAGATCCCGATGACGTCTGCTGCTGTTTCTTCGTCCAAAATAATGGCCTTCAAATAATGCCCTTTTAGTGCTGCTGCCACCGGGATCGATTTGTGCGGAGCGGCTGCCACGCCGATGACCAGGGGAATATTTTGCAGCTCTTGCAGGCTTAACCCGATCACGCGGCGAGAATACTGAGGCGCACATTCTTTTCCGTCAAAATCGAATGCCTGAGAAAAGATCTCACCCACGCCGTGATGCACCTGATTGATCTCGTACAGTTCATCTGCGGTGACATTATTGAAGTGCAGGTAGCTGGATAACCCCGGCATAATGAGCGTACCAATACCGACCATTGCAATGCTCGCTTGGCGGGCCAGATCCAAGACTTCTGAGACCTGGCGGGATCGATACAAGATCTCCCGTTCCATATCTGTATCCATATACGCTGGAGCATGCAATTGAAATGAGACGCCACCCAAACAGCGGGCAGCCTCTGCGGCAAGATTGTTCACATCGGTAAAGTGTTGTCCCTGGACACCACCGATGGCCGGTACGACCCGGATGTTGTATTTTTTGTTCGGGGTTAAAGAGTCTATCGTAGCTGAAAGAGCACGGCCACCACCCAAAGTGATGGTGTCGTTTTCCTTCAGGTTTTCCAAAAGATAAATTGCGGCAGCCTGACCTACATCTTGCAAGGTGGCATCTGGCAGGTTACTCAAATGAGGAACCACCACAGCATCACGCACGCCGCTCAACGCTTTGAGCTCTCGCTCCATTTCCAAGACGCGCTGGAAAGGAGTGTGGATCTTGATCTCCACAAGGCCCTGACGGCGAGCCGTTTGCAAAACACGGTTCACTTTAGCAATGGAAAGCTCCAATTGCTCAGCAATTTGGCTTTGACTTTTATTTTCGGTGTAATATAAAGTCAATACCGTGCCCAGCAATCTTGCATTTTGATAATCTGTACGGAATTCATCCATTAGCAATTGACCTTGAGAATTGTTAACCAAGAAAATATTATCATAGAATGTAATTAATTACAATAACTGTAATTTTTTTCAGTGAGGAAAATCACAATGTCAGAGACAAAGAACATCTTATTAACCAACGACGACGGCATCAATTCTGTTGGCATTTGGGCTGCAGCAGAAGCACTGGCTCCGCTCGGCAAAGTTTGGGTGGTGGCGCCGCGTACCCAGGCTACCAGCTTTGGGCGCAGCAACCCCAGCAGCTCAGATGGGATCATTGAAGTGATCCAGCGCGAAGTAAACGGGGTGACCTGGCAAGGATACGCAGCCGGGGCATCGCCTTCCCAGTGTGTGTTGTACTCCGTAGAGGAATTGTTGCCTGTAAAACCCGACCTGGTGGTCTCTGGCATCAATTACGGCGCCAATACCAGTGTGGATATCACCCGTTCCGGTACCATCGGCGCAGCGTTGGAAGGTGCAAATTACGGCATCCCCGCGCTGGCTGTTTCATTAGAGACCGCTGCAGAAAACACGTTTCTGCATACGTTCGAGGCTGATTTTTCTACTGCTGCCCACTTTACTGCCCTGTTTGCCCGCGCATTGCTGGAAAAGAAATTCCCCTCGGATGTACAGGTCCTTAAAGTGGAAGTGCCGCTGGGTGCCAACAAAGACACTCCCTGGCAGGTCACCCGCCTGGCGCCCATGTCACTTTACCTGCCGGTTTTGCCCACCAGGGAAAATTTTCAGCAAAAAAGCCAGATGAGTTGGCGTTTACAGCCCGATTATTCGATCTTCCCAGAAGGCACTGATTCTTACGCGGTGTTTGTAAAGCGCGAAGTGGCTGTGACCCCCTTGAGCATGGACATGACCTCTCGCGTTTCACTGGAAGATCTGGCGAATCAACTGCGTAATTGAACGGAATTTACAGGGAATTAATTCAGCTATAAAAATTACTACTTGTAAATCGGATTTTTTAGTGATATTATATTCACATAAGTGAAGCCTGATTCACTTATGTGAATTTCCTAACACCCATCCTACAATTGAACAGAACGCTTATGACAGAACTCCACAACAATGATCGAGTAGAGTTACTAGCGGATGTAGCAGAAATGTATTTTCTCCAGGGGAAAACGCAGAACGAGATATCCGCGTTTGCTGGCGTTAGTCGTTCCATGGTCTCCAGGCTTCTAGATGAGGCGCAGAGAAAAGGGATCGTTGAGATCAAGATCAACCACCCCATCTCTTTTGACCAGGAACTTCAGAACCGGCTGATTAAGCGTTTTAATCTTTCGCAAGCCTATGTTGTACAGACGAAAGACAACAATTACGATCATGTTATGCAGTTCCTCGGGCGAGCTGGTGCTTATGCGCTCAAGCAAAACCTGAAACCCGGTCAGACCCTTGGGGTTGCCTGGGGAACATCGGTAAATGCAGCGGCAGAAGCCCTTGAAGTAAACCGCCCCATTTCCGTAAAAGTAGTGCAACTGGTTGGTGCACTTGGCTCGCAGAATGAAAAATACGATGGTCATGCATTGGTTCAGAACCTATCTCAAAAACTGGGTGGCGAACCATATTTTTTGAACGCACCGTTCCAATTAGATTCTGAAGAGACCGTAAAATCATTAATGATGAATGCAAGTGTGATGGAAACTTTCGATAAGATCAAGCAATGTGACATCGCCCTGCTTGGGGTCGGCGCCACAGAGCCGAAGTATTCCAGCTATTATCAAGCCGGCTACTGCACCCTGGAAGAAGTAGAGATGCTCTACAATATGGATGCCATTGGCGGCGTTTGTGGTATCCATTTTGACCGACACGGAAAGATCAAAGCCGAAGACTTTCAAAAACGTGTGGTTTCAGTGGATGAAAAAACCCTCCTTTCAATTCCGATCCGCATTGGCATCGCAGCAGGCGAAGGAAAAGTAAAACCGTTGTCTGGGGCGCTTAATGGAGGGTATATTAACGTTTTAGTGACCGATAGTAAAACTGCTCAAGATGTTTTAAGGCTAGATCTAGCCGGATCAAAAACATCTTGAGTTTTTTAACACCAAAAATATAGAGGTAATGTAAGTATGGCTAACACGATCACCAAATTATTAGAACAAAAAGCGATCCGACTGCAGTTGGATGCTGAGGATTCTACCCAGGTTATCAGCACGCTGGGAAATTTACTGTTTGAAGCCGGTCACGTTCATCCAAGTTTTGTTAAAGGTGCCCTCGACCGCGAAAGCAAACTTCCCACCGGTTTGGTTTTAGGCGGAGAGATCAATGCCGCCATCCCCCACACCGATGTTGAACATGTGGTTCGGCCAGCACTGGCCATGGCTACTTTGAAGAAACCTGTGATGTTCCGCAATATGATCGATCAGGACGAAGAAGTTCCTGTGAGTATCGTCTTTGTCATGGCACTCAAAGAGCCCCACCAGCAGATCGAAATGCTTCAAGAAGTCGCAGGCGTTTTATCAGATGCAAAAGTCATCGATGCCTTGATCGCAGCCAAGAACGTTGAAGATGTTATGGCTGTTCTTGAAAAGGCTTAATGAGACCGGCAGTATCCAACTTAGAGACCCCTGGAGGAAAGAATGACTGAACTTAAGAAAACCATCTTGGTCGCATGCGGAACCGCAATTGCTACATCCACAGTAATGGCAGTGGGTATTGAAGAAGCCCTCAGAGAGCGCGGCGTTTATGTTCAAACCCGCCAGTGTAAAACCTCTGAGATCAAAGCACACCTGGAAGGCGTTGACCTCATCGTCACCACCACCTCAATCACCGGCGATTTCGGTGTGCCCATCATTCGCTCTCTCGCCTTCTTAACCGGCATTGGCAAACCCCAACTGATCGACGACATCATTGCCGCTTTGAAAAAGTAATCGGCCCAAAACCGTTACTTTCGGTGAAATGAGGGTTAACACATTTGTAGCAGAAAAACACCCTCATTTTCCCAGTTTGGCGCAACTTGGTTGGAAGTTTCTGAAAGGACCTCTTATGCCGATCGAAGGCTATGTTGAATACCCCAAAAGAGAATACTGCCGCGCAGCCAAATGCCCGGTTCAGACTCTATTGGATGAAGAAACCCCAAACTCGGATCGTTATGAGAAACTGCGTGTTATCTGCCAGACAGGCTGTCTGCAAACCAGTCACTCATTTCATAAATGGTTGAACGAGCAAGGGTACGTGATTGTAAAACCAGCCAAGTAAGCTGCTGGAACCAAAATTTTATTGAAATGGAGTAAGGATCATGGACTGGGGAATGTCGAACCGCATGTCTCAATTGATCAAAGCCGATGGTAAGTGCTTTTACCTGGCAATGGATCATGGTTACATTATGGGCGCCACTCACGGGTTGGAAAACCCGGGTGGAGTTTTAGCCCCGCTTTCACCCTATGTTGATGCTGTTTTTGCCACTCGCGGTATTTTACGCGCTTCTGTTGACCCTGCTACCCCCACCCCTGTGATCTTACGGGTTTCCGGCGGCGCCTCAGTAGTTGGCCGTACCCTCTCTGACGAAGGCCAGGCTGTATCTATTGAAGATATCATCCGCATTAACGCCGCCTCTGTTGGAATTTCTGTGTTCATCGGTACTGAATATGAGCATCAGACCCTCATGGCCCTGGCCAACCTGGTAAACGAGTGCGAGACTTACGGAATTCCCGTCATGGCCGTCACTGCTGTTGGTAAAGAGTTGGATCAGCGCAAAGAAGCTCGCTATCTCTCTCTGGCCTGCCGCATCTGTGCCGAATATGGCGCTCGTGTTGTGAAGACCTATTACTGCGACGATTTCGAATCCATCGTCAAAGG
>CAZWKK010000019.1:0-2224 GCA_964634855.1 uncultured Anaerolinea sp. | reverse complement strand
GTTCCCTGGCAATCAATTTGTGCTTGTCACTTATTAATAGTCAACATCTCATAGAATTTCTTTGGGTTTCGCAGGAAAAATCTTACGTGTTTCTACCTTGTGGTTTCATTCTCACTCCCGCCACAAGACAGAAAGAAAGGAGAAAGCGTCATCAATATACCGGAGGTTGTTTTTAGAATTATTTGCTTCAAAAGTTCCAAAAAATTCAGTAGCGTAAATACCTTTAAGGAGGACTAACATGCAGTGGTTACTTAATGGCATTTCTTGGCTTCAGGGTTTGGGCGCTTCCGTAATGCTCCCAATCGTTATCTTCATTCTTGCACTCGTTTTGGGTGCCAAAGCTGGCAAAGCTTTCCGCGCCGCTTTGATCGTCGGTGTCGCATTCATTGGTATCAACCTTGTTTTGGGCGTCATGGGCACTTACCTGGGTGGTGCTACTCAGGCTATGGTTACCCGCTTGGGCACCCAGCTCGACACCGTTGATGTCGGTTGGCCTGCGGCCGCCGCTATCGCCTTCGGTGGAACCGTCGGTGTTTGGATCATCCCCCTGTGCTTGGTCGTCAACATCGTCATGCTCCTCGTCCGCGGAACCAAAACTTTGAATGTCGATATCTGGAACTTCTGGCATTTCGCTTTCACCGGCTCCATGGTCTACGCGATCACCAATGATCTCGTACTCTCCCTGGGCGCTGCCGCTTTGAATGCAGCCCTCGTTCTGTGGATGGCTGACTGGACTGCCCCTGGCATCCAGGCCCTCTACAACCTGCCCGGTATCTCCATCCCCCACGGTTTCTCCATCGCCTACGTTCCCTTCGCCATCTTCTTCAACTGGATCATCGAAAAGATCCCCGGTTTGAATAAACTGGAAGCTGATCCCGAAACCATCCAGAAACGCTTTGGCGTTGTCGGCGAACCCCTGGTCATGGGCACCGTCCTCGGTTTCATCATCGGCTGCTTCGCCTACCTTGGCGATGCCACCGTTGGCCCCTTCTCCGCTCAGTTGGCCAAGATCCTCGTCCTGTCCATCAACCTCGGCGCTGTCATGCTCCTGCTCCCCCGCATGGTCTCCGTCCTTATGGAAGGTATGATCCCCGTATCTCAGGCTGCTGGTGAGTTCATGCAGAAACGCTTCAAGGGTGGCGAGTTCTACATCGGTTTGGATTCCGCCGTTTTGGTTGGACATCCCTCCGCTATCGCCGCTGGCTTGATCCTCGCTCCCCTCACCATCGTCATCGCCATTGGCCTTTCTGCCATCGGTTTGAACCGCATCCTGCCCTTCACTGACCTCGCTGTGTTGCCCTTCCTCGTGACCATGATCAACCCCGTCACCCGTGGTAACATTGTCCGTGGTTTGATCACCGGCATCTTCACCATCGCCCTCGGTTTGATCGTTGGAACCAGCATGATCCCGCAGTTCACCGCAGCAGCAGCCGACGCCAACTTCGCTTTCCCCGCTGGCGCCTCCTACCTCTCCAGTATCTGCGACGGCAGCAACCCCTTAACCTGGTTGCTCCTCAAACTCACCACCGTCTTCAACAACCCTGTCGCTAACTACATTGGTTTGGCTGTTGGTTTTGTTGTACTGGCTGTCATCATCGTCCTGTACAAACGCAACGAAAAAGCCTGGCAGAAACTCGCCGGCGCCCCCGAAGAATAAGCCTACTTTCTTATTCAACGTTTACACAGACCGTGCCGCTACGGCACGGTCTGTGTTCAAAAGGAATGAAAAATGATCGAGTATGTTATTAGAAGTCTTCTTGGTCCGGCGTTAGCTCAGGTCTTGACCTTCTTGCAAACCCACCCAGAGATCGTTGCTATCTTCGTTTCAATCTTGTTGATCTTGTACATTGCAGGCCGAATGCAATTGAACACCATCTCCAAGAAAACGAAGGAGTTCGTGCTGGGTCGTTATCAAGATGTGATCCAACGCAGGCCCAAAATCACCGCTGGTGGCCTCTATAAGTTGATCTACCCCGAATGGGAAAAAGAAGTTGTCTCCTGGGGCAAGTTCATTCCCCATCGTCTTGACCTGTGGCCAGTTCCTGTGACCGCAAACAGAGTGAAAGAAAAAATGTCATTTAATGTTGACTGGGTCAAAGATGTTCTCAAAAAGAACAAACTTGAGATCACCAGTGACGAAGAAGAAACTAGCAATCCATAATACAGTTAAAGGAAGTGTTCCAATGGCAAAAATCGAATTTACTGTTGTCAATAAAAGTGGTCT
>CAZWKK010000018.1:9506-16547 GCA_964634855.1 uncultured Anaerolinea sp. | reverse complement strand
GCGGAGGTAACCAAACCCACCTCATGGCCGGAATAGCCAATGGGGCAAGAGAAGGTATCACGCAGGGTCTGGATCATGCGCAGGTTCAATTCGCTCGGATCGCAGGGATAGGTGCTGGTGGCATGGGTGAGAACCAGGTTCTCCTCGCCGATGAGCGCCACAGCCTTCTTGATCTGCTCCATGGTTGACATACCGGTAGAGACGATGAGAGGGCGGCCAGTTTTGCGCAGGTGCAGCAGCAGTTTGGAATCAGTCAGAGAGGCAGACGGCACTTTGTAGCAAACCGGGTTGTACTGCTCCAAAAAGTCTACCGAGGGTTCATCCCAAACAGAGGCGAACCAGGTAATGCCTACTTCTTTGCAGTAACGGTCGATCTCTTTGTATTCGGCTTCGCCGAATTCGGTCTTGTAGCGGTATTCCAAATAGGTAATGTAACCCCAAGGGGTTTCGCGCATCTGATTGCGCTGCTCAGGGGGAACACACAATTCAGGGGTACGTTTCTGGAACTTGACGGCATCTACGCCAGCGTTCTTGGCTGCCAGGATCAGTTTCTTGGCCAGGTCCAAATCGCCATTATGATTAATACCGGCCTCAGCCACAACATAAGCCGGGTGGCCATCCCCCAGCCAGTGATTGCCAATCTGTACTTCTCGTTTCATAAAATTCGCTCCTGTGTTTTTTGAGTGTGTCACCAGATGTCGATCCTGCACCACTCCAGGGAGGGCTAGAATCTCGTTCTGCGCTTATCGCCAGACGAGATGCATAATTCAACACTTGAATACTGCTCTATTTTATCCGAGAGAGCAGAAAATCGCAAAGCTCTCTTACGGCTCCATGACCACCATTGAAAGAAAGAACCATATCAGCATGGCGTTTCACCTCAGGGTGAGCGTCTGCCGGGGCGACCGCATACCCTGCCACGGGGAATGCAGGCAGATCATTGGTATCGTTGCCCATATAGATCACATTGGCCGGATTGATGTGTTTGTCTGTAAGCAGCATGCTGAGCGCAGAGGCCTTATCTGTTACAGACTGAATATAAGGGATCTTCAGTTTCTCACAGCGGCGGGCCACCACCGGGTTCACTTCGCGAGAAAGCACCATCAATTGGATATCGCTCTGATGGCGCAAATTGGCAAGACCCAGGCTATCTGAGCGGTTGGCAGCTACCATTTCATGACCCTGCTCATCCACCCAGACGCGATTATCGGTGAGAACACCGTCAAAATCCATCACCAGCATTTCCACTTTTTCCGGGAAACTGCGGCGGGCGCGAGCTGGATCCACCATGGCCAGGCCACTATCGGTCACCAGCCACTCCGATTTCTCCCAGTCGGCAGGGGAATCAATATCCACGGTATAGCGCACATCAATGACCAACGGCATGATCACATCACCGCTCATGGAACCCTTGTCCAGAATGGAATGCGGACGGATGGCATCGATGTGTCCGGTTTGCCAGTATACCTGGGGCAGCTTTTGACGCGGGGCGTTAAAGGCTTCTTTGATGCCCTCCACGCCCAACAATGGAGCCATGCGGCCACTGGCAGGATCAATTTGCCACATTTTGTAAGGGCACTGACCGGCATCCACCACGCCGCGGACGGAATCCGCTTCAGGGTGGTCCAACAGAATACCCACCGCCTGGTCAACACAATCGGGTGGACGTACTGGGGTGGTGGGGCGTAACTGTACCACCACATCGGGCATATAGCCTTCATGTTCGGCCAGCCAACTCAGCGCGTGCTGAAAGACCGGCAGATCGGTGGTGCCGTCTTGAGAAAATTCGGCCGGACGCAAAAACGGAGTTTCAGCGCCATACTTGCGGGCGACAGCGGCAATCTCTTCATCATCGGTAGAGACGATCGTGCGAGTTACGCTCTTGGCCTGCAAACCGGCAGCGATGCTGTAAGCAATGAGCGGATATCCGGCAAAGTTGCGGATGTTTTTGCGGGGAATGCCTTTCGATCCTCCACGCGCCGGAATGATGGCCAGAACTTCAGGCTTCTTTACCATGCCGTCCAACCTCCATCAACGATCAAATTAGATCCGGTCATATAAGAAGAAGCATCAGAGGCCAAAAAGAGCAGTGCACCGTTCATTTCATCTTTGCGACCCATACGGCCCATCACTGCACGGGCAGAATAGTTTTTGAGGAAGGTCTCGTCATTGTTGTTGAAGATGCCGCCAGGGGTCAAAGCGTTGACGCGGATGCCCTTGCCAGCATAATAAGTGGCCAGATATTTGGTAAAGCCCACAATACCCGATTTGGTGACGGTGTAGAAAACAGGTTTGTAGCGGGTGGGCGCGCCTTCTTTGATGTAGAGACGCTGGTCAGGTCCTACCAGTCCGTACATGGAACAGATATTGATGATGGAACCGCCGCCCTGCTCCAGCATGGGTGCTACGGCTGCCTGGGCACACAAAAAAGATCCGGTCAGGTTCACATCAACAGCTTTGCGCCACAAATCCAGGGGGAAATCTTCAAAAGCGTTGGTGCCCATTTCAGGGTGAGAGGGGTCAAACTTGGGGTCAAGCGCTGCGCTGTTAACCAGTACATCCACGGTCTTATAAAGCGAAAGGGCTTTTTGCACCATGGCCTGTACCTGGGGTTTATCGGTAATGTCTACGCCGATGCCAGTAGCCTCGTAACCTTTACTGCGCAGGTCTGCGGCCACTTTTTCTGCAGCCTCGCCATTGACATCTGCCACGATGACCGAAGCGCCAGCTTCAGCCAGGGTACGGCAAAATTCAGCGCCCAGCAAACCAGGTCCGCCGGTGACGATGGCGGTTTTGTCTTTCAAAGAAAATTTGTCAAAAATCGTTGTCATGGTGTCCACCTAAAAGTGAATAAATTCGTGAGAGTTAGCAGAACGGTAAGCTGCTTCTGCCAGTTTTAACGCGGTCAGGCCGTCGTTGAGATCACAAGAGGGAGCCGCCTGCTTTTTGGTCACCTCAATAAAGTGTGCCATTTCATCTAAAAAGAGCTGGTTGCGTTCAAAGCCTGCCGGGGCGGGTTCTTCTTGCCATTCACCTGTGTTGGCTCGGTAAATGCGTGCCCCTGCCGTGGCATTTGACCATTGAATGGTACCGGCATCACCCACGATCTCAAGATCGTGATGCGGCGGGCGCTGCACGTAATCGAGGTGAACCGAAGCGATGGCGCCATTTTTGTAGGTCAACAGGATCTCCGCGTTGTCTTCCACCTCAAGTCCCAAATTGCTGATATTAGATGAAGCTGCAAACAGACCACTTGCCTCGCCCAGCAGCCAGTGTAAATAATCGAGCGGATGGCTGAGGGTATTAATCACCCCACCGCCCAGATCAGCGCGGGCGCTGTAACTCTTGCGGTAATCTTCCCACGGATGCCAACCGGGCAGATATTCTCCCCAATGTACGCGGGCTGAGATCACTTTGCCGATCTGCTCCTCCTGCAACCAGGCAGCGATCCTGGCCAGGGTGGGATGGAAACGGAATTGGAAGCCCATCAATAGGCGGCCACCGCCAGACTGCAGAGCAGCCTGCAACTCGTCAATCCGCTCATACCCATCCGAGATGGGTTTTTCCATCAAGATGGCACAACCCGCTTGTGCGGCCGGAATGGCCACGTCCAGGTGCAAGGCGGTGGGGTTGGCAATGATCACGCCATCGGGTTGGTGGGCTAACGCTGCCTCGAGGGAGGTCTCTGTGGGGATATCCCGAATGTCTTCGTCGGAGAGAGTGGAATGGTGAGTGCGGTAAAGAACAATATTGTTCTCTCCCAATGCACGCAAATTGTTGAGATGTCGTCTTCCGATGGAACCAAAACCGGCAATCAGAAATTTCACGGGGTAAGCCTGCTGATGAAGATTTTTCAAAACGAAACGAATGGTTTGATGCTGAACATCCCAATCATAAACCAAAAAAGCGTTTTCTTCCAACTGGAATTTTTAAGAATTTACTAAATCCACTTTCCAGTTTTTTTGCCTTTTCAACCAAAAAGTCATAAAAAATTACATTTTTGTTAGTAATAACCAACCTTTCACAAATGTGGAGTAATTAACACCTAATATATCCTAAAATATATTCAGTTATAAATATTACTGTTTTATTACATTTAAATGCTTTTATGTCAGGAGAAAGTTAGAATGAATTCAAAAACGATAAAAAACGTGAAGTCAATCTTCCAGATGGGTGCAACCCTGCTGGTTGTCTTCATGCTTGCCATACCCTCTACCGTTTTTGCCCAAGATGAAACCCCAACCGAAGTCCCCGCGACCGAAGTTGTGACTGAAGTTTCGCAAGAAACGACTGAACCCACCGCAACCCCCACCGTTGAACCGACTCTGGATCCTACCCTCACTGAAACCCCCAGCGAGGTTCCTACCATCACCGAAACCCCAGAATTTACCCCCACCCTTGACCCCACTCAACTGCCGGATCCCAACCAATTACAGCCCAATGAGATCAGCTGGACCTATACTGTTGCCTTCCCCAAAGGATTGGAAAAGAAAGCTGATTCTTTCCTTTCTGAAATGAGCAACCTTAACATCCCTGGTTCTCGCTCACAGAGATCTGCCGCAATGGAGAATGTGCGTTTCAATGGCAAACGCGACATCAACGAAACCCGTAAAGCCATCTTCCCCGGCAAAAACACCGGCTTTGGTCTGATCGATGGTGCCAGTGATGTCAATTTGATTCTCCCGATCAATTCTTTAGATTCCTTCTCCATTGAACTGGAAGCCGACCTGTCTACCGGTTATAGCTGGCAGGTACTATCCGCTTCTGTTGATGGAGCTTCCTTATCCAACTCCTCTTCCTTCGTCAATCGCGGTACTGGTGCTGTCCCGCAGATGCAAGTGATCACCTTCACCCCTGCAAACACCGGCAACGCTACCATTCAATTGGCTTATCGCCGCACCTTTAACATGGGCGAAGCCGCCAGCCGTTCTCTCGACGTGGCTTTTGGCTCTTCTCAACAGACGGTTGACCTGAGCAACCCCACCCCTGAACTTGGTGGCACAGGCGATGTGAGTTCCTCCAGTACCACTTCTACAACTGATACAGTTGCTGCCTCTGGCACCTCTGGCAGCATCCCCAGCATTTGGGACTGGCGCACCTTTGGTGCCACCACCCCCATCCGCGACCAGGGCGCTTACGGCACCTGTTGGGCTTTCAGCACCAACGGCACCATGGAAGCCAACATGCTCGTCAATGGCGGCCCCTCTGTAAACCTGAGCGAACAATTCCTGGTCTCCTGCAATAAACTGGGCTTCACCGCCAATTCTGGTGGCTACCCTCTGCACAATTACTACACCTCTGAGATCGCCAATATGCAATCCGTCACCGGTGCAGTTCTCGAATCTGATATGGCCTACAACCCAAGCTCCGCCACCTGCAAAGTCATCAGCAACCATCCGTACAAAGCCAGCAACTGGGGTTACACCACTTACGGTACCCCTGATACTGCAGCCATCAAAGCCACCCTGTATAATCACGGGCCTGTCTCTACCGGCGTTTGCGTTGGTTCCTCTTTCTCCAGCTATACCAGTGGTTACTTCACCAAAGATGAATCTGCCAACTGCAATGGTGGTATCAACCACTACGTCGTCCTGGTTGGTTGGAAAGACGTAAGCAGCACCGAAGGTTACTGGATCTTACGCAACAGCTGGGGCACCGGCTGGGGTGAATCTGGTTACATGTACATCAAATACGGCATCTCCAGTGTGGGTCAATGGACCAGTTGGGTAGATTACACCGCCACAGGCTCTCCCGCCACCATCGCCCCCACCGATTCTGTGAATGTGGCCGCTCCGACCTTTAGCTGGAACGCAGTCAGCAATGCCACCTCTTACCAGGTGCAGGTCTTCCAGAACAACAGTGTTGTCATTGATAACACAGTATCTTCCAGTGTCTGCTCCGGCAGCACCTGCTCTACCACTTTGGCCTCTTCCCTGCCCAACGGCGCCGTTTACTGGCGTGTAAGAGCATTGGTCAGCGGTACCTGGGGTACGTATACCCGCCCCGTTGCCCTGACGGTCTCTGCTCCTGTGGTCACCCCCACCACCCCCGTGACCCCTGACCCGACCGCCACTCCGACCACTGAACCCACAACTACGCCTACCACCGAACCGACCCCGACCGTCATCACCCCTCCCAGCATTCCAGTCGTGTTAGGCCCCACCGGACAACTGAATAGTGATTCCACTGATCTGGTATGGCAACTCTCAGATAGCGCCTCAAAATATACGCTGAACCTGATCTCCACCACCTCTCAGACCGTTGTGCTTTCCAAAACCGTTGATTCTGCTGATGTGACCTGTACTGATGGCGTTTGCCGCTACACTCCAGCCATCAACCTGTCCAACGACAAATACAACTTCTCATTGGCCGCAGTCAATGATCAGGGCAGCAGCGCCTTCAGCGCCCCCGTGACCTTCTCTCTGTGCAACACTACCGGATTCAATTACTCTTTCACCTCCAACGCCACCTGTTGGACTCCCTCCAAAGGCGGCACCTGGGCAGTCAATCCCGAAAGTCTGTACAGTGCCGGGAAATCAAGCCGCTGGTCAACCACCAGCTACCCGGTCACCTTTGACAACTTCACCATGGAAGCGATGGTAAAACGCGGTGGCAGCACAACCAGCAAATACGAATCGGGTTTGGTTTTCAGAGGCTCTCCCACCAGCCTGGACTCTTCTTACAAATGGAAATCTGGCTACTTCTTCACCTACCGCAACAATGGCTATTTCCGGGTTTATAAAAGAGTCAATGGTGTCGCAACCATCATGATCAACTGGACCAAATCTGCAGCGATCGTGAAAAGTGGCTGGAACAAACTAAGAGTAGAAGTAGACGGAAGTTCCATCACTTGCTTCATCAATGATGTCCAGGTCTGGCAAGGCAGCGATACATCGCTCACAAGTGGTTATGAAGGCTTTACCTTCTATCACGGTGGCACTTCACTAAAATATTATGTAGACAATGTGGTTCTCACCGAAAAGTAAAAAATCAGACCCCTTTCGATTCAGAAAGGGGTCTTTTCTTATAACTGTTCACTCA
>CAZWKK010000018.1:0-9406 GCA_964634855.1 uncultured Anaerolinea sp. | reverse complement strand
GTCAGGCTCATGGCGGTGGCAAAAAGGGCAACCGGTTTGCCTGCCAGAGCCGGTTGGTTCTTGGCTAAGAAGTTCTTCACCTCACGATGCCAACCGACGATCATGGGGCCGCCAATGACAAAAGAATCAAAGGACGCAAGGTCTTTGGCCTCTGCCAGGGGTGCCAGACTGACCTCAAACTGACCAGTGGCAGTTAGTTCAACTGCGATGGTGCGAGCGACATCAGCGGTGGTACCAGACATTGTTGAATAAGTGACCAATACTTTTTTCATCATTACATCCAATTATAGAGGTTGAATACATAAAGGAATACGCAAATGACCCGGCTTTGTTGCAGAAAAAGAGCCGCCATTTTATTGGACGGCTCTTTTTGTTGATCAGGCTTCTGCAGTTTCAAACTGACTGTTGTAAAGGGAGGCGTAAAAGCCTTTTTTCTCCAACAGATCCGTATGGGTTCCCTGCTCCACGATATCACCATTGTTCATCACCAGAATCAGATCCGCATTGCGGATGGTTGAAAGCCGGTGAGCGATGATAAAGCTGGTGCGGTTCTTCATGAGAGCATCCATTGCCCGCTGAATGAGCACCTCAGTACGAGTATCCACCGAGCTGGTAGCTTCGTCGAGGATGAGGATGCGTGGATCAGCCAAAATGGCACGGGCGATGGTGAGCAATTGTTTCTGCCCGGCTGAGATGTTGGAGGTCTCCTCATCCAGTACCATGTTGTAGCCTTCCGGCAAGGTGCGAATAAAGTGATCCACATAAGCAGTCTTGGCCGCTTTCACTACCTCTTCGTCACTGGCATCCAGACGGCCGTAACGGATGTTCTCCATTATGGATCCGTTATACAACCAGGCGTCTTGCAAGACCATACCAAACATCTTGCGCAGGTCTTCTCGTTTGAAGTCACGGATGTCGTGACCGTCCACCTTGATGGATCCATTGCTCACATCATAGAAGCGCATCAGCAATTTGACCATGGTGGTCTTGCCAGCGCCGGTGGGCCCTACGATGGCGATCTTCTGACCTGGTTTTACATCAGCGCAGAAATCATTGATGATAATTTTTTCAGGATTGTAGCCAAAGTGAACATCTTTGAACTCAACACTGCCTTGCACACGTTCAAGCTGGATGGGCGCAGCGGTTTCAGGAACCTCTTCTTCTTCCGCCAGGAATTCAAAGACGCGTTCTGCTGCAGCAGCCATTTGTTGCATCACGTTTGAGATGTTGGCGATCTGCGTAATGGGTTGGGTAAACGAGCGTACATACTGGATGAACGCCTGAATATCACCCACGGTGATGGAGCCTTTGATAGCCAACCAACCGCCCAATATGACAACTGCCACATAACCCAGATTACCAATAAAATTCATCACGGGCATCATCAGCCCCGACAGGAATTGGCTCTTCCAGGCTGCGCCATACAACGACTCATTCAAACCGTTAAATTTATCAATGCTCTTCTTTTCGCCATTGAAGGCTTTCATTACGGTATGACTGCCATACATTTCTTCTACATGGCCATTTACATGACCCAGGAAGTTCTGCTGCTCTTTGAAGTACTTCTGAGACCGTTTTACTACAAAGCTGATGAAGACGGCAGAAAGGGGAACGACGATCAGCGTTACCAGGGTCATGATCCAGTTGATGGAAAGCATCATGATCAAGATGCCAACCATGGTAACAACAGAAGTAACGACCTGCGTCAAACTCTGGTTTAACGTTTGGCTGATGGTGTCTACATCATTGGTGATGCGTGAGAGCACTTCACCATGGTTGGTGCCGTCAAAGTAACGCAAAGGCATGCGGTTGATCTTTGCGGCAATCTCCTTGCGGAACTGGTAGGTTACCTTCATGGTAACGCTGGTCATTATCCATCCCTGGATGTAACTGAAACCAGCAGAAATTATGTACAGGCCCGCCAACATAAGAAGAATATTGCCAATGTAGGTAAAATCGATGCCGTTACCAGTTCCTGCGATCTGACCCATGATGCCTTCAAATAGCTTGGTGGTGGCATTGCCCATGATCTTGGGACCTAAGATGGCAAACACCGTCGAAGCAATGGCGAAGATCAAAACCACGATCAGAGAGACTTTGTAAGCAGATAGATATTTCAATAACTTACTGACCGTTCCCTTAAAATCGCGTGCTTTTTCGCCGCCGCGCATCATCGGACCGCCTGGGCCGCCACCCATGGGGCCGCCCATTGGACCACGTCTTTGTTGTTGAGGATTGCGATTATCCATGCTCATTGCAACTCCTCCTTGCTCAATTGAGACAGAGCAATTTCTTTGTAAGTTTCACAAGTTTCCATAAGCTCTTTGTGGGTACCAATACCCACAACTCTTCCCTCATCTAAAACAATGATCTGTTCTGCATTGCGAATGGTGGCAATGCGCTGTGCCACAATAAGCACGGTACTTCCACCTGTGTATTCCTTCAAGGCCTTGCGTAAAGCAGAATCGGTCTTGAAATCAAGGGCAGAGAAACTATCGTCAAAGATATACACCGGGGGCTTCTTGACCAGAGCCCGGGCAATGGAAAGACGCTGTTTTTGCCCGCCAGAGACGTTAGTACCACCTTGGCTGATCTCAGTTTCATACTTATCTGGCATAGTGGCAATGAACTCAGTCGCCTGGGCTACTTCGGCAGCCTTTTCGATTTCCAAGGAGGTGGCGTTCTCATCTGCATAGTACAAATTGCTGGCAATGGTGCCGGAGAACAACATGCCGCGTTGAGGGATATAACCGATCTGATCACGCAGGTCTGCCTGTGTGATGTCGCGAATATCCACCCCGTCAAGGCTGATCGAGCCGCCTGTGACATCAAAAAAGCGCGGAATGAGGTTGACCACCGTCGATTTGCCCGAGCCAGTAGAGCCGATGATGGCGGTCGTCTGGCCAGGATGAGCAGTGAAGTTGATATCGTGCAGCACGTCTTCTTCAGCGTTCGGGTACTTGAAGGATACATGGTCAAACTTGACCACACCTTTGACCGGAGCCGGGAGGGTCTTGGGGTCTTTGGGATCAACGATGGTTGGTTTGACAGCAAGAACTTCGGCAATACGGTCACCAGAAACCGAGGCACGCGGGAACATGATAAACATAATGGAAAGCATCAGGAAGGACATAACCACCTGCATGGCATATTGCAAGAAGGCCATCATATCGCCTACCTGCAACGCCGAGTTGGCTACCTGATGTGCACCCAACCAAATGATGAGGATGGACAAGCCGTTCATTAAGAGCATCATCATGGGCATCATAATGACCATAATGCGGTTTACGAACAAACTGTTCTGGGTAAGATCAACATTGGCTTTATCGAAGCGCTGTTCTTCAAACTTCTGAGTATTGAAGGCGCGGATGACCATCATACCTGAGAGAGCTTCGCGGGTAACCAGGTTAAGCCGGTCGACCAACTTTTGGATGATCTTAAATTTGGGTAAGGCAGCAGAGAAGACTGTGGCGATCAAACCAAGCAATATAACCACGGCCAGGGCAATGACCCAGGACATGGAAACGCTTTTGTCTACTGCGCGGATGATGGCTCCTGCTCCAATGATGGGAGCGTAGAAGATCATACGCATGCTCATGATCACCAGCATCTGCACCTGGGTAATATCATTGGTGGTGCGGGTGATGAGAGAGGCGGTTGAGAACTGGTCAAACTCTGCCTTGGAGAAACTTTCCACTTTGGTAAACAGGTCACGGCGCAGATCACGAGACATGCCAGCAGCGGCTTTTGCGGAAAGGAAACCCACAAAGATCGTACACATCACTGAAAGCAGTGTGACCAGCAGCATTTGCAGGCCGATCTTCATGATGTAGTTCATCTGAACACGGCCGGTATCCATGCCTAGAGCAGCATATTCGGCTTTCACCTGGCTCACAGCCGTCTGTGTGATCATGCTGGTGTTCAACGCGCTGAACTTGGCATCGATCGCGCTCATGATCTGAGTTTTCACCTGGGCGGGCAAAGACTGAATAACAGTAAAGATATCCTGCCCGGCTGGGAGTTTGGAAAGATCGATCGGGGCACCTTGCATCATGGCAGCGGCTTTGCTGGGGTCTGCCATCAGTTGATTGACGGCCGAAACTGCCAGAAAGCTCTTACCCATGATCGTGTTCAGACCGGCTGATTCTGTAGTACTGATGGTGTTCAACACATAAACCGGTTCTGAAGCAAGAACGGGGTATTTCTGCACATAGGTCTGGTAATCTGCTGAATTGGCATCTACCAGGGAGTAATCTGCCAGAACGCTGGCCTTGTCTGTATCAGACATAAAGGTGGTCAGTTTGTCCATCTCACTCTGACGGATCGCTTCAGGAACGGCACTGACAATGCCTCCCTGTTGAATCCCATCATTAATGATCTTGGACATGTAATCTGGCAAAGCCAGATCTGCCTGAGCTTGCACAAAGAGCAGGCCAATGGTGATCAGGATCAACAATAAATAGGGTTTTAAATATTTCAAAATTTTAAACATAAGGTGCGTTTTCCTTTCAAATTAACCTAAACGATAAACAGGGGAATGAATTACGAGAAAGCGAGGTTAATCCTCTGGGGCGTTCTCTTCATCAGTGCCAAAGCCTGGAGGAGTAGGCCGGTGTCCATGATATGGTTTGATCTTGGCACGAGACAACAATGAATTTTGCAATTTTCCCAGAAGTTCCATTAATTGGTCAATCTCTTCTGATGTGAGGTCTTCAGTGAGAGAGTTGAGAAAATTGATATGTTCCGGGGCGGTTTTTATGATGTAATTTCTGCCAGCATCGGTAAGGTAGAGACGATAGATGCGTCTGTCTACAGGGTCGATTTCGCGGCGAATAAGTCCCTGGTCTTCCAACCCTTTGACCAATGAGCTAATGGTGTTTTTGGTGACATTTTGCATGTGGCTGAGCATGGTGGGCGTAACGCCAGATTCTCCATGCAGGATCTCACCCCCATAAAGACGGAACAAAATGCCCAGGCGTGGCCCTGAGAGCGTTTCATCGTTGCCCACCTGGTTGCTGATCATTTCGTATAAGTTTGAGATGCGGCGAATGGTATTGCTCAACTGAATGCCGCGCACATTCTCTATACCTGACATTTCCACGATCTTCAGGCGGATGAATTCATCGATCTTCTTGCTGCGTTCCAGTCTTTGTTCAGGGGTTAGGGTTGCGAAATCTCTCATAGATCCTCTCTAATAGTACGGCATCGAACTATACTACGTCGAACTATCGATGTAAAGGGCGGATTTTACATCTCTTATAAAAGTCTAATAATGATCAATCTCACGCTGATTCACTGCTCTTCCTCTTACTTTTTTCCTCTGCCTGGTGATATAGTTCACCTGTACATTGCGGGAGGGAAGGTTGAACATTCTTGTATTCAATTGCGGTAGTTCTTCTCAGAACTACAAGTTGTATCAAAGCGAAGGCAAATCGCTGCAGCTTTTGTGCAAAGGCAAAGCCCATCGGGTGGGGGTAAAGAGCAGCGAGCCTTCGTTTATTGAGCACCACTGGTCTGAACAAACTAAAAAAGAAGAAGTGCCCCTGCCAGATCATCGCACGGCGGCGCATCACATCCTGAACTTTTTAGCCGGTCAAAAGTTTAAAGTAGATGCCGTTGGTCACCGCTTTGTTCATGGCGGAGACCTGTTCCAGGCTTCTGTGTTGTTAACACCGGAAAACCTGCCAGATCTGGCAGGGCTCATGCCCCTGGCGCCCATTCACAACCCAAACTCGCTCAGCGTCATTGAGGTCTGTCTGGAACGCATGCCAGCCACCCCACAAACGCTCACCTTTGATACCGCCTTCCACGCCGGGCTGCCGGAAACTGCCTACCGTTATGCAATCCCAGAAAAGCTCTTAAGGGAACAAGGCTTGCGCAAATACGGCTTTCACGGCCTATCTTACCAGTACGTCAGCCAGCAAGCGGCGCTTTTTCTGGGGCAGCCAATTCAGTCGCTCAAACTGGTTGCCTGTCACCTTGGCACTGGTGGATCCTCTGTGGCAGCCATCCAAGGAGGTCGCTCCATTGATACCTCCATGGGCTATTCACCGCTGGCCGGCCTGATGATGAGTACCCGCAGTGGTGACCTGGACGCGGCTGTTGTTCTTGACCTAATCGAGAAAAAGGGCAGCGTGCAGGCGGTGAATGACCTTCTCAACAAGCGATCTGGCTTGCTCGGTGTTTCTGGCACCTCCAGCGACATCCGCGATCTGATCAAAGCTGCAAACGAAAAAAACGATATCGCTGCTGACCTGGCCGTGGAAATGTACGCCCTGCGACTGAAGAAGACCATCGGCAGCTACCTGGCGTTGTTGGGTAAAGTGGATGCCCTGCTTTTTACGGATGACATTGGCCTGCAGAACCCACACATCCGCGCGCTGGCCTGTGATGGGTTGGCGTGGGCTGGGGTAAAGTTGGACGAAGTGGCCAACCAAAATGCTCCGCTCGACCGTATGAGCGACATCAGCGCAGTGGGATCAGCCGTGCGCATTTTGGTCACCCCAACCGACGAAGAGCTAGTGATCGCGCAGGAGACCTTAAGATTGATGCAGGAGGAAGCGTATGCCTGAAATCTTAACCCTGGAGAATGGCAGCGCCTTGTTTGTTTTGCCTCGCGGTGGTAAAGTTTTTGTTCACTCTTGCCAAAAGGTACATCTGGCTGATCTGCCTGCTTTACAAACCTGTGCTGAGCAATGGCCGCAAGAAAACCGGACGGTGGTGGAAGCGATCCGTCACCGTTTTGAAAGTACTCCCAATCAACCCCTGTATCTCGCCTGTGAAACCGCTTTCTTTGCACAGCTTCCCGATGCAGCGGCCAGTTATGCTCTCCCTGCCGCAGAATCCACCAAGTACCAGCGGTTTGGTGCCGATGGCCTCATGCATGCCTGGGTTGCCGCACACCACCCTGAACTCTCCAAGATCATTAGCGTAAACCTGGCTGCCAACACCAGTCTGGCCGCCATTTGTGATGGCAAAGCAATCGATTGTTCCAGCGGCTACAGCCTACTTAGCGGGCTGCCAGGGCTGACCAGCTGTGGCGAGATCGACCCCAGCCTGGTTTTGTTTTTGGCAGAACAAGGGTGGACACTAAACCAGATAAGCGAGATGTTGTACCGGCAAAGTGGTTGGCAATCTTTCAGTCCCACCCCACTTACCTTCCCGGGTTTCCTCACCGATTCCGCTCCAAGAGTAGAACTTGCGCGCTCCATGTACATCCACGGTCTCGTCAAACAGATAGGCGCGATGCTAGCTGAACTGGGAGGTGCTGAGCGGGTGATCATAATCTGCGAATCAGCCTCTGCCTATGAAACCCTGGTAGAAAAAATGCGCTGCCATTTTCAACCTTACGAGCTTGCTTTTGAACTGATAGAAGTGAGCAAAAAAGAGGTCCTGGTTAGCCTTGTACATAAAATTCAAAGCCTTGATATGTCCTAACGCTTGGCAAATTCCGATTGTATAATGGCTCTATAAGTTGAGTTCTTAGTGTGTACGTTATGGAGTGGTTATGGCTTGGACAAGCGAGTTTTTAATGGATGAAAGGGTGGTTGAGATCATTTTTGGCCAAGATTTTCAGTTCAATGAACTTACTGACCTCGTCAAGGACGTAATGGTAAAGTTGAATGAAAACCATAGCCTTTGGGTGTTGGCCGATTGCACCGCCCTGGAGAAAACATCCAGCTTGTTCAAGATTTACGACTTTCCCAAACTTTACCTCACCCAGGGGTTGGACCGGCGTATCAAAGAAGCTGTGATCCTGCCTCTGGCGGCCAAACCAAGAGAAATTCTCAAGTTTTACGAAAACGTCTGCCGCAACCTGGGTCTGCATGTGAAAGCCTTTGATGATAGAGCGGCGGCACTCGCATGGCTGCACTAATAATTGAGTAACCTCAAGACACGGCGGAACCGCCGTGTTTTGTTTTACGTCTATATCCTGTAGAATGAATGATATTATTTCGGAAAGGGTCCTATGCACAAACTGACTGTTCTTTTATCCGTTCTTTTTGTTTTTACCCTCTCGGCCTGTGCCCAGAAAACCCCAACTCAGCCCACAATTGCAGCAAGCCCCACAGCAGGCGTGCTGCTGATGCCCACCGATACTGCTGTTCCAGTACCAGCAACCAATGAGCCTCTCTCCCCTACGCCCACCCCACAAGCGGTAACAACTTCAGCACCTTACCAACCGTTTGAGGCCACTATCAGCGTGGATAATTTCAAATTGCGCAGCGGCCCTGGCTTTCTGTTTGATGCCATTGCCCTCTACGCTGCCAATGAAAAGGTGCTCATCATCGGCGCGGCCCCAGGCGAAGCCTGGTATTTTGTGCAGACCAGCGATCACCTCTCCGGTTGGATGAAGGCCGAGTATTTGGAATTTAACGGCGACGCCGCCAGCATCCCCCTCATCCAGCCCGGCAACGTTCAAACCGTCATCGGTCATGTGACCACCAACGACACTCAACAGGCTGCCTCAGGGATTGGCGTGTTGATCTCACCGCAAAAAGGATATTCCGGCACTAATGGCGATAATACCCTGACGGATGCCAGTGGAACCTTCTATTTTTACCTACCTTCGCATCTGGAAGGTGATTTCTTTGTAGAGTTGAACGGCTACAACTGCGAAGGGAACCTGATGGTTGGCCGTTGCGAGCTGCCGTATAAGTTCCCCATAGCCCAGCCTTTGACCCTGCCCATGCCCAAAGACGTGACCCTGGAATTTGTACTGACGCATTACTAAATTTTCCATAATTACATATCAAAACCGGATAACGCCGTACGATTGCGTTATCCGGTTCATTTTTCTATAATAAATTCATCGATTCCTCATAATATCAATCCCTTCAATTCAATTTACTGGTTGAACGCTAACGCTTTATCTCTTGGAAAGCTTTATCCGATTCTCCACTTTCCAATCTCGACTGTCTTGCCATTTAGGAGGACCCATGAAGAAAATGCTGTTCGTGACAATCATAATTACCTTGATCCTGGCAGCGTGTGCCCCCAGCCCGGAAGAGATCCAACAGTCCATCGCCCAAACGCAGACTGCTTCTGCGCCCACCCTCACCCCCACCCCTGCAGAGACGGCCACGCCTGCCGCCACCGACCAGTATTCCATGTGGTTCACTCTGGAACAGACAATCAATAACCTCATCACCGGCATTGATGGGGTACGCGTGGTGCACTGGGTCAAACTGGACGGGGACGTTATCGAGATCGATCTGCAGACCAAATGGCAGGCGGCGGAGAATCAGCCCGAGGTGGCCTATGCCATCATCAAGCAGCTCTCAGGTTTTTGCAGCAACACCATGTCCGATCAGATCAAGGCCTTCACTGGCGTGGAAAAGCCCTCCATTCGCATCAACACCACATCTGTTGACGACCTCTACCATTTCACCTCAACCACCACCTT
>CAZWKK010000017.1:0-16907 GCA_964634855.1 uncultured Anaerolinea sp. | reverse complement strand
ATTATTCCTATATCCTGATCGAAGGCGATATGACCGTGGAAGTTTTTGTCCCTTCTCACGGTAACGTTCTCACATCACATCTTGGCCCCTTGGATATGTGTGGCTGGTCAGCTTTGACCCCTGTCGTACGCCAGCGCACTGGCACTGTAACTGCCACTACCAAATGCCGATTGGTAAAGATGGATAGCCGGGTACTGATTCCTATGTGCGAAGAAGACCACGATATTGGTTTCTTTATTTACAAGCGCCTCTCCAATGTTGCCGCTAGAAGTTTTCTGACCACCCGATTGCAATTGATGAACCTGATTATGGAAGGTGCTCAACAAGCCACCATCAAGCCACATCACTCCGCAATCGTTGAGTAAACGGCTTCGCATTTCAGCATTTTCCGTTTTATAATTAATCCACTATGCATGAATTATCGGTTACTGAAAGCATTTTGCAATTAGCGTTAGAACACGCCCAAAAAGCCCAGGCATCAAAAGTGACTTCAATCAATTTGGTCATTGGCCGCTTATCCAGCATTGTGGATGATTCGGTGCAATTCTATTGGGACACCATAAGTGAAGGTAGTATTTGTGAAGGGGCAAAATTGACCTTCAACCGAACACCTGCATTCTTACTATGCCAGGATTGCCAGACTGAATATTCAATTGAAGAACGACTTTACCCTTGCCCAAAATGCGGTAGTTATAACACCCGCATCATCCGAGGTGAAGAGTTTTATTTGGATAGCATCGAGATTGAAAAGGAAGCAGAAAAATGAGCGCAATTCGCGTACCTGTGGTTGAAAAGATCCTAAGTGCCAATGATCGTGTTGCTAATGAAAACAGAGCGTTGCTGGATGATCATAAAGTTTTTTCAATTAATCTCATGGCTTCTCCTGGCGCAGGAAAAACCTCGTTTATTTTGCAAACCATCAAACAACTTGGAAACGATTTGCGCATCGGAGTAGTTGAAGGCGATACAGCCCCAGTCACCATCGATGCCGATAAGATCATCAAAGCCGGCATGCCGGCCATTCAGATCAACACAGGGGGCGATTGCCATCTTGAAGCTGCCATGCTTTCTGATGGCCTTAAGCAGATGCCCCTTTCGGAAATCGACATCCTCATCATCGAAAACGTGGGCAACCTCATCTGTCCTGCTGCATGGTATTTAGGTACCCATATGAATCTGCTCGTAGCCAGCGTTCCTGAAGGGGATGATAAACCCTACAAATATCCCAACATTTATCGTGGCCTGGACGTGCTGATCATCAACAAGACCGATCTCATCCCCTATGTGGAATACAATATGGATTATTTCCAAAAAGGGGTAGAACTGCTCAACCCGGGTTTGACCACGTTCCCTGTCTCCTGTCGTAATGGCGGGGGCATGCAAGCCTGGATCACTTGGCTCAAAGAACAGGTCAAGCAGTACAAGCAGGGAAAATGACCGATCTTCCGCAAGGAGTACAGATCAAAGTCAAAGGCATCGTTCAGGGGGTAGGATTCCGCCCATTTGTCTTTGGTCTGGCAACACAGTTGCACCTGACGGGCTGGGTGCGAAATAGCTCAAGTGGAGTTGATATCCTCCTCAATGGATCAATAGATGGCTTGCAAGCCTTTCTAGACCAGTTAACAAGCCATCCACCAGCCCTCGCCAAGATTGATCAAATCATCTCCAACCCGGTTCCCGCACAAGACTTTGCAGATTTCACCATTCTGCCCTCTCTGGTAGAAGAGGGGCAATTTGTACCCATCTCACCAGACATGAGCATCTGTGCAGATTGCGCATACGAGCTGTTTGACCCCACTGACCATCGTTACCGATATCCTTTCATCAATTGCACCAATTGCGGTCCACGCTTTTCCATCATTCAAGACATCCCCTACGATCGCCCCAAGACTACCATGGCCGGATTTAAAATGTGCCCCGTCTGTGATAAAGAGTACCACGATCCACTAAACCGACGCTTCCATGCCCAACCCATTGCCTGTGACGACTGCGGGCCAAAGGTCTGGTTTGAGTCTAAGGGTGAGCACCTGGCAGCTCGAGAAGACGCCATCCAGATGGCCAGAACTTGGCTACGCGCAGGCAAGATAATAGCCGTCAAAGGGATTGGCGGCTTTCATCTGGCCTGTGATGCGAAGAATGACAAAGCGGTTACCGCTTTACGCAACCGCAAGAAACGAAGCGACAAGGCATTCGCCCTGATGGCCTTTTCCGAAGAGATCATCCAGAGATATTGCGAAGTCTCCCCAGCAGAAGCAGAATTATTGGAATCTCCCCAACATCCTATTGTTCTACTGGAAACAAGAGGAAATTCAGATCTATCCGCCAATATCGCACCCGGTCAAGCCAGCCTGGGCTTTATGTTGCCATACACTCCCCTCCATTTGCTTTTGCTTGAACCTGCACCTGATTTTCCTGAGGTTTTTGTCATGACCAGCGGCAATACCAGTGAGGAGCCGGTAGCCTACACAGATGCCGATGCGTTGAACCGTCTGGCTGGGATCGCTGATGGCTTTTTGATGAATGACCGTCCCATTCACATGCGTGTGGACGATTCCGTTTATCGTTTGATCAAAGAGAAACCTTATCCCATCCGCCGCTCCCGCGGCTATGCGCCAGACGCGCTTCAATTACCTCTACCAGCCCTGCCTACATTGGCCTGCGGTGCCGAGTTAAAAAACACGTTTTGTCTCACGCAGGATTCCTACGCCTTTGTCAGCCATCATATTGGCGACCTGGAAAACTATGAGACACTCGCATCATTTGAATCAGGGATTGAGCACTACAAACGTCTCTTCCGCGTTGAACCTCAACTGATAACAGCCGATCTGCACCCCGATTATCTTTCTACAAAATACGCCCAAGAACTCGCCAAACGAACGGCATTGCCTTTTTTCCAGGTGCAGCATCACCATGCCCATCTGGCAGCTTGCCTGGCCGATAACGGCTGGGCCAGCCTGGATCCTGTCATTGGTCTTACATTTGATGGGACTGGCCTCGGAACAGATGGGGTGATCTGGGGCGGCGAAGTATTGGTAGGCGGATACGCTGGTTTTGAACGCCGTTATCATTTATCTGAAGCACCGCTTCCGGGCGGAGAAGCGGCCATCCGCCACCCTGCACGTATTGCTTTAGCCTATCTCGATCATTTTGGACTGGAGTGGAACCCTGAATTTGCCGCCGTCGAAGCGTTGTGCGCCCAGGACCGCATCATGCTGCAATCGATGCTCAGTCACAAGATCAATACACCTCTCACCACCAGTATGGGCCGTTTGTTTGACGCAGTCTCTGCGCTTATCGGGATACGCGCCACTGCGACATACGAAGGCCAGGCAGCCATTGAATTGGAAACAGCTTGTGATGCATCTGTACCTGAAGCGTATTCGATTCCATTCTCAAAAGAGGAAATCCTGATATCGCCTCTGTTTCAGCAGATTGTCAAAGATTTGGAACAAAACACCTCAGTTGGCACGATTTCGGCCAAATTTCACAACGGTCTGGCACGAATGGCTGCTGACCTTTGTTCACAGATCCGCAGCGAGAAGGGTATCCGGGCGGTTGCATTCTCCGGAGGTGTATGGCAAAATAAAACGTTGTTGCTCAAAACCTTCTATTTACTTGAGCAAAGAGGTTTTACTGTTCTTCTTCATCGCCAGGTTCCCACCAATGACGGTGGCATTTGCCTGGGTCAGGTATTGATCGCCAATCAGATTCTTAATAATTAGAGGTAAATATGTGTTTAGCAGTCCCCGGCAAGATCACTGAAATTACACCAACCGAAGCAGCTCTCATGGGTAAAGTTGATTTTGGTGGCGTCA
This sequence comes from uncultured Anaerolinea sp., assembly GCA_964634855.1. Lineage (GTDB taxonomy): Bacteria > Chloroflexota > Anaerolineae > Anaerolineales > Anaerolineaceae > UBA6107. The sequence goes on along the minus strand of CAZWKK010000017.1, from coordinate 13,092 downwards.
TCCGCGAAGTGTGCTTGGAAGCCGTGCCTGATGCCAAACTTGGCAATTATGTCATTGTGCATGCAGGGTTCGCGTTGAATATCCTCAGTGAAGAAGAAGCGGAAGAAACGCTGGCCGCCTTACGTGAACTCGGCGACATCGAAGCCGAACTGGCTGCCGGCGAAGAAGGCTGATCTTCTATGCGCTACGTGGATGAATTCCGCGATTCCAAACTCACTCACAACTTGTTGAGTGAGATCCGCCGTATCACCACCCAACATTGGGTCATTATGGAAATCTGCGGGGGTCAGACCCATTCCATCATGCAGAATGGTATTGACCAGCTACTCCCTCAAGAAATTGAGCTGGTACACGGCCCAGGCTGTCCGGTTTGTGTGACATCCCTTGAACTGATCGATAAAGCCCTTGCTATTGCATCACAACCCAACGTGATCTTTTGTTCCTTTGGCGATATGCTTCGGGTACCTGGATCAAGTAAAGACCTCTTTTCTATCCGTGCTGAAGGCGGCCAGGTTAAGGTAGTCTACTCCCCCATGGATGCGGTCAAGATAGCCCAGGCGAACCCGGATAAACAAGTGGTTTTCTTCGCCATCGGCTTTGAGACCACTGCCCCTGCCAATGCCATGAGCGTTATCCAGGCCAAGGCATTGGGGTTGAAGAATTTCTCCATATTGGTTTCCCAGGTCACTGTTCCCCCTGCCATGCACGCCATTTTGGGATCGCCGCAAAACCGAGTTCAAGGGTTTTTGGCTGCAGGGCACGTTTGCTCTGTTATGGGATATTGGGAATATCCCCCAATCGCTGAACAACACAAAATTCCTATTGTGGTTACCGGATTTGAACCCATAGATCTCCTCAATGGCATCCTAATGACGGTGCGTCAACTGGAAGCTGGGACTCATTCTGTTGAAAATGCCTACGCGCGGGTGGTTTCCTTTGAAGGCAATAAACCAGCTCAAGCCATCCTCAATCGCACCTTCGAAGTTTGCGATCGTAATTGGCGTGGCATAGGGCTCATTCCGGCCAGTGGCTGGCGCTTACGATCAGATTTTGCTGATTTTGACGCAGAAAGACGATTTGATGTTGGTAAGATCCAAACTCATGAATCTGAACTGTGCATAGCCGGCCAGGTCTTACAGGGCCGTAAAAAACCTATTGAATGTCCTGCCTTTGGTACACTTTGTACACCTGAAAACCCTTTGGGAGCCACCATGGTCTCCTCAGAGGGGGCTTGTGCTGCCTACTATCGCTATCATAGAATCGAGAATCAATAATATGTCTTCCAACCCGGTTTATATGGAAGGTCCAGTCTGCCCTGTGCCTTTGCGCCATCAGACCCATATTGTTATGGGGCATGGCTCTGGCGGACGAATGACACAGGAATTGATTGAAAAGGTTTTCGTTCCCTACTTCTCCAATCCGGCTTTGTTGGAAGGCAATGATTTCGCCAATCTGCTCCTCCCGTCTAATGTTGCCAAAGGGGGGCATTTGGCCGTCAGCACTGATTCACATATTGTCGCACCTCTCTTCTTTCCGGGTGGCGACATCGGCAAGTTGGCCGTATGTGGCACTGTCAATGATGTCGCCATGTCTGGCGCCCACCCCCTCGGACTGACCGCAGGCTTCATACTGGAAGAAGGGCTGCCAATTGAAACCCTGCAAAAGGTCGTCATCTCCATGGCTGAAGCTGCAAAAGAATGCGGCGTGCCCATTGTTGCCGGGGATACAAAAGTGGTGGAAAAAGGCAAAGCCGATGGGTTGTTCATCAACACAGCCGGTTTTGGCTGGGTACCTGCCGAACGAACCATTGGCGGTCAATATGCCACCCCAGGCGATGCTGTGCTCATTTCTGGAACCATGGGCGACCATGGCATTGCGGTGCTCACAGCCCGCGGGGAATTGGGTTTCGAAGCTTCGCTAAACTCTGACGTCGCGCCTTTGAACCTACTAATAGAAGTTTTGCTGCAAGCCATCCCTCAAGTTCATGTGTTACGTGATCCCACCCGCGGAGGGCTGGCAACCACCCTCAACGAGATTGCCGTGCAAAGCCATGTGAACATCACCATTGAGGAAACGGCTGTCCCCATCAAACCAGTCGTCCAATCTGCCTGCGAGATGCTGGGCTTTGACCCACTCTACGTGGCAAACGAAGGAAAAGTGATCGTTATTCTTCCAGGTCAGTATGCTGAGGAAGCTCTCTCCATCTTGAGGGCACAAAAATATGGTCAGGACGCTGCGATCATTGGTAAGGTTTTAGAAGCTCCCAAAGATCGCGTTTTATTGAAAAACCGTATTGGCAGTACCCGCATTCTGGATGTTTTGGCCGGCGAAATGTTGCCGCGCATTTGTTAATTCGGCTTGACATCGCGCCAAGCGCATTTATACTTACAAAAAACAATTAGCGAGGACCAATGAAAATCGATTTTGTAGAAACAACCAAAGATTTAGCCACCCGCATTGATATTCACAGTAAATTCGGCGCCAAAGATATTGATGCCTGGATGATCGATCTCATCAAATTACAGCCCGACGACAAAATTTTGGATGTAGGCTGCGGCTCAGGCAAACAGTGCTTCAAATACCATGAGACTCTCAATGGTAAAGCGGAGATCACCGGCGGCGATGTCTCTGAAGATCTTCTCCAGCAGGCACGCGCTGCTGACGCCCAACACAAAACCGGCATGAAGTTCGTTTATCTCGATTTCAACAAAGAGTTCCCCTTCGAAGCCAATAAATTTGATTTTGTCTCCTGCTGTTTCGCTATTTATTATGCTGAGAACGTTCCCTTTACCATCAGCGAAATGCATCGCGTTACCGCTCCAGGCGGCCGTCTCTTCACCACCGGCCCCATGCCGCAAAACAAACAGATCTTCTACGATATCATTCGCGAAGCCACCGGCAAGGAAATTCCTCCCATGCCAGGAAGCTCCCGCTATTCAACTGAATTTTTGACCACCATCAAAAACCTGTATTCCAAAGTGGAAGTGAATGTCTTTGAGAACCCCCTCACCTTCGAGGCCGTTGAGCCATACATCGCTTACACTCGCGCTTCCATGTCTGAAGATCGCCGCTTATGGAAAACCTTCTTTGAAAGCAAAGATGATTTTGAAAAGATCATGACCCAGATCACCGAAGTAGCCAAACGCCGTTTGGATAAAGAAGGCAAACTGGTGATGACCAAAGTGGTGGGCGGATTCCTGGCTACCAAGTAGGATATTTATGAGCCACGATATGACGTTTTTCGGCAAACGGGTTTGCTTTATTGGCGCCCACCCCGATGATATTGAATTGGGTTGTGGAGCGCTGATTGCTCATATTGCCTCTCAAACAGACCTGCGCTGTTATACGTTAAGCGATAACCAGAAGAACCCGCTCCTCTCAAACCTCATCAATGAGCATTATGCCAGTATGGCGACCCTGGGTGTTCCAAGAGAAAAAGTAATTGTCGGGCAATTCGAAACCCGTCGCTTTCCACAACAGCGCCAGGAAATCTTGGAATACATGATCGATATCAACCGAACTTTTAACCCGGATATCGTTTTTGTCCATACCAAGGCGGATGTACACCAAGATCACGGCACCATCACTCAAGAGAGTTTGCGTGCTTTCCGCGGTGTCACCGTTCTGGGCTTTGATGTGATCCGCAGCAGCTATGGCTTTTTCCCCAATTTTCTGGTGCAGGTAAGTGAAGCCGACGTGCAGAAAAAGGTGGACGCGTTAGCTTGTTACAAAACATACGAAACCAAATATTACTTCAACCCTGAGATCACACGGGCAACCCTCATCCGCAACGGCGCTCTTTCAGAACGTCGTTACGCAGAAGGGTTCGACATTCTTCGTGTGATCGGCGAATTTGGTTGTGTCTAGTAAAACAAAAAGTGGCGGTGATGAACCGCCACTTTTATTTTCTCTCAAAAACTACTTCGAACCCGCCGCTGCCAGGAACTCATCTACTGCCATGCGAATTGTAGATTCTGGTGCAGAACCTACCTGGCGATGGACAATTTTTCCGTCAGCCACAAACAACATCGTCGGGATCCCCTGAACGCCATACTGCTGGGCATACTGTGAATCTTCATCTGTATTCACTTTGGCTACGATCAATTTACCAGCATAATCTTTGGCAACTTTATCCAAAATGGGTGCAACAGCGCGGCACGGACCGCACCAGGGTGCCCAAAAATCTACGATCACAGGAATTGGGGATTGCAAAACGGTCTTTTCAAAAGCGGCATCAGTTACATGCACGGGTTCACTAATCATTTATCTCTCCTGGTCAAAATTTATCAGTCCTATATTACCCTAAAATAGTTTGCGAAACGCTGGTGATTCTATTTCTCAACCCCTCGTTTGTAGTCGACAAAGCGATAACCAACACCCCGTTCAGTGAGGATATAAATTGGGTTGGCGGGATCTTTTTCCAATTTTTGGCGTAAATAATTGACATACAGTCGCACATAATGCGGTTCGTCCCGGTATTCATACCCCCAAACTTTTGACAGGATCTGATCATAGGTCAGCACCCAGCCGGCGTTTTGGACCAGGTGATATAAAAGCCGATATTCTGTTGGACGTAGTTTAACCAATTCACCATCCAACCATACTTCACGTCTGCCAAAATCGATCTTCAAATGTTCGTCTACTTCGATCATTTCATTGCCGCTCACGCTGGCCGTTTCTGTTCGGCGGAGAACAGCTTTTACCCGGCTTACCAGTTCCCGCGGGCTGAAGGGTTTGGTCACATAATCATCTGCACCAAGTTCGAGCCCTTTTACCCGGTCATCCTCTTCACCTTTGGCGGTCAACATGATCACCGGCACTGTACTGATTTCCCGGATCAGACGAAGTACTTCAAACCCATCAATATCTGGCAGCATTACGTCTAATAAGACCACATCTGGCATATGATCACGTAATGCTTGAATTGCTGCCATTCCCTTGTAGGCTTCGACCACTTGAAAACCATCGTGCTCCAGGTTTAAACGGATGAAACGAGCCATTCGCTCTTCATCATCCACCACAAGGATCTTTTTATTCCTAAAAATTTCTTCTGCCATATTATTCTCTCACCGGGCTGATGATCTCATCGTCATCGGCTCCTGGCATGATCTCTATGAGTGTGATTTTATGTAATGGCCAATATACCTGGCTAACATTAGGTTCAAGGTAAGTAATATCCTTGCCGTCTTTACGACGAGGGTTCTTTAAATGCAGTAAAGAATCACCTTTGGTAGGTAATTCATCCACTTCCCCCACGACAGAATCTTCATTCAATAAATGCACAATAATGGTCGGCATAAATCCTCTAAGTAATGATTACCTGTATCTTCAGCTTCCCCACTGCAATGATGTCTCCGTGGTTGACGGGATAATCTACGTGCGGAACGATCTTCTGGCCATTTACCCTCGTCCCATTAGATGACCCCAGGTCTGTAACAACCACCTCACGATTCACGATCCGGATGGCGGCGTGTAAACGCGATACGCCCAAAGAAAATGCATCAAACGGGGAGAGATCAACGTCTGGGAGGATTGGCTGCCCTTCCACTGTTCTGCCCAGAGTGAATTCCTTTCGATCTTTCAAATGGAGAACCTGACCACTTTCTATAATATGCAAAGAGACATTGGGTTCAGTGTTTTTTACTGCTACAACCTTTTCCAAAGTTTCTGGAACATCTGCCCGTAGATCCAGTTGATCTGTAGCAGTTCGCTGTATGGATCGGGTATTTAGAATATCAACATTCACCAGTTGAGCTCCGCATTCGCTACAAAAGAGCGCGCCTGGCAATTCTTTGTGTTGGCAATTTGGGCAGATAATCATGGTCAAATTCCTTCTTTACGGATTTTTGGAGGCTAGCAGCAATTTAGTTCCGTACTTGATCTCTTTTTCACCATCAGCAGAAAAACTGTGCGACTTACTGATGGACTCCGATTCTGCGAATACTTTATGTGCTAATTGAATTTCGCCCTCGGAAATTAATTTTGTACCCAGATAATTTAACCTCTGAGTAGCCTTTGTATAATTACCAATTTTAACATCTTCTCTTGATCTTTCCTGCATAAAAAACATGTTAAGACGCGAAATTGCCCTTACAATTTCGTCAGGTGGTTTACTGGTAACTACTTCATCTCGTACTGCCACCTGAAGCTTTGGATGAATTCTAGCTTTTTGCGGACCATCAGACGCCAATTCCATCTCGATCAATCCGCTAACCAGATCGACCCAATGATCACTGCGCAACAAGGGGTGAATGATGAATTCAAAAAGAAATAACGACTTTTTTCCATAATAGAGATCCCCAATGGAAGTCTCATTTTCACCGTTCGGGAATTGGATCACAGAAGGATCTAGCCTAAAAAAGGTCTTGATCTCACTTTTTGTTGAATGCCCTAATTTAAAGGTCAACTTTCTCGCATAAACCAAGTTGATCGATTCGAAGATCCGTTCCAAAAAACGAGAAAGATCTTCTTTGGCAGAGACTAACTGAGCCGAGCCGCCAGTGACAGCCGTAATGCTCTCTAAGAACTGGTCATTCCAAGCGTTGCCTAAACCCATGCCTGTGATGACAATGCCTCGTTCGGCAGCTTTTTTAGCCAGATCTAAACATGCTTGCTCGTCCCCATAAGTATGACCGTCTGTAAGCAAGATCAACTGCTGAGAAAATGGTTGTTCATATCCTCCCCACAGTAAATCAATCGCAGTGCTCAACCCCCGGCGCATTTCGGTTGCTCCTGACACCTCGATCGAATTGACCTTGTTCTCAATAAAATCAATTCGGCTAGGGTGAGTAGGCGGCAACAAGACTTCCGCATCATCGCTGAATGTCACGATCGAGATCAAATCATTCTCATTCAGCTTCCCCAACAAGCGAATAACATTGGCCTTCACCATGTCGATTCGTTTGCCCTTCATCGATGTGGAGCGATCAATTACCAGGCATAAATGCGCTTTGGTATTCTTGATCTCTTCTTGCTGCTTTAGGCATTCAATTTCTAATAATGCGTAAAATAATTGATCTTCTTCCAGCTTGGAGATGAATTCAGCGCTGGGACGAAATTTGTATCGAACAATGGGAACTGAATACTTACTCTCGTCCTCGAGTTGTTGGTTATACTTCACTCGAGATTCATCATTTTTCAACGTTTCGAAGGCTTTTTGTATATTCAAAAATTCTTCAGATGTTGAATCCTCCGGATTTAGATCAGGATGAAACTGTCGGGCCTTAAGATGATAAGCCCGCTTGATCTCTTCAAACGATGCGTCTTCTGCCACCCCTAAGACATCGTAATAAGATTCATTCATCGCCTTGACCTACCCTTGGAATTTCACCAACACAACGCTGATGTTATCAGGTCCTCCACTGCGATTTGCTGCTTCGATCATCCGATGACTTGCAAGTACAGGATCTGATTCTGCAGAGATGATCCTGTAAATCTCAGTTTCTGAGATGACTCCCCATAACCCATCTGAGCAGAGCATCAGGTGACCGGCCTTGGGGATTTGATGTGTTTGGATATCAGGCTGGACGGGTTCCGTCTGTCCCATCGCCTTCAGCAATACATTGCGGTGCGGATGCGTCTGTGCTTCCAACTCGGTGATCTCTTCCAGGTCCACCATTCGTTGAACCAGAGAATGATCTTTGGTTAATTTCTGAATACGGCCATCCGGGTAAACAAAATAGGCCCGGCTGTCTCCAACGTGGGCTATGATCACCTGTTCCCCTAAGAGCAATGCCACCGTTAAAGTGGTACCCCCACCTGGGGCATTGCGTACTACATTTTTTTGAACTTCGTTAAAGGCTTTTTCGATTGTCTCTTGCAAGCTCTCTTCCATGGGATCAGGGTTGACCTCCAGAAGATGGCCATAGATCCGCATGATTAACATACGGGCGAATGTTCTGGCAGCTACATCAGATGCAATCTCGCCGTTTTTGTGGCCCCCCATGCCATCTGCGACTACACAAATGGCAAACGGAATATCGTTTACCCCGTTTGCCAAAATAGAGCTCATAAAGAACAGGGTATCTTCGTTATGGTCACGCTGTAAACCAGCAGATTGGCCACAGCCAATGAGGAATTGGGGTGGTTTTAGTTTGATCGCCTCATAGGAAACTGTCTTGAGCTGATCCTCGCTCAACGGGGTGGTTTGAACCATTTCCACGATGGGACGAGTAGTATCGGTGAGTTTTTCTTCTTTTTTCCCAAACAGTTTTTTGAAAAATTGCATCCTAAAAGGCCTCCAACGATTTGTTAGGCTATGAAAGCATAGATGTTATGATCAGTTGAACCTACATAAATGATATCGTTCGCTACCACTGCTGCACCTGTAATCATACCCCCAGATTGAAATTTCCACCTCTGCCTGCCGGTCTTTATTTCAATACTGTAAAACGAGCCATTGCCTGTGCCACAGTAAACTGCATCGTTATAAACCGTCGGTGAGCCACTTACCTGGTGATCACATTTAAACCGCCAGATTTCCTTGGCATTCGATTTGTCCAAACAGTAAAGATAGTTGTCGGCAGAACCAAAGAAAATCTGGTTGCCAGCAATCGCAGGAGAGGATACCGATCCTTTTGCCATTCTGTAACGCCAGATCACCCAACCAGATTTCGCATCCAGGGCGTAAAAATTGGCATCTTGCGAAGAGAAGTACACAATTCCATCTGAGACGATTGAACCAGAAGAAACCGGACGTTTGGTCACATAACGCCACTTAACCGAACCGCGGTAATCTGCACAGAAAAATTCATTGGATTCACAGCCAAAATACACCAGATCATTACTTAAAAACGGTGTTGATCTTACCTGCCCTTCTGTGTGGATAGCCCAGCTCTTTTGATAAGTGCTGATGTTGATCGCATAAAAATTACCATCGTCTGAGCCAATAAAGACATGGCCTTCTGCCACCCTCGGAGAGCAGCGAATGGGACCACCAGTCTGGGCACTCCACAGATATTTTCCTGTTTTGGCCTGTAATGCGTAAAGTTTGCTGTCTTCAGAGCCAAAATAAATTGAGCCTTCAGATATCACAGGTTTTGACACAATGCCCCCACCTGTGGGGTATTTCCAAACAAATTGACCTTTGGCTGCGTCCAAAGCATAAAGATTATTATCGTAAGCACCAACGTACAAAAGTCCACCTTCAACAGTAGGCGTACTGCGGATCTCATCTTCGCATTGGAAGTTCCAAAGTGGCTTGATCGTTTGCTCTGAAAGAGAGAGAGCACCAGAAACATTACGAGGTAAAGCGCCTGTCCGACGTGCCAACGCCAATAAAGCCAGTTTCATATCCGATGCAGAGGTAAAACGATCAGCAGGGTTATACTGCAATGCCGTATTGACAATGGTTTCCAGTTCTGCAGAAACATTGGGGTTTTTCTTGTGAATGGGTCGCTCCGCAAAAGAGAACGGCGCTTCCAGCCGCGGGTCAGAATGCGTCAATAAATGATGCATCGTCGCACCTAGAGCGTAAATATCCGTTTGCAAAGTCGCTTCTCCACGATACTGCTCAGGGGGAGAATACCCCTCTGTTCCAATCATGGTACCTTTTTGGCCAGTCTTGAACATTTTTGCAATGCCAAAATCAACCAATATCACATGGTTGGATTGGTTGATCATGATATTAGAAGGTTTGACATCTCGGAATATGATCGGTTCCGGTTTATGGGTATGTAAATATTCAAGCACATCGCAAATCTCAATCGCCCACAAGATCACCTGGTCTTCACGGATCGGATCTGGAGATTTTTTGAGAACAGCCTCCAGGTCATGCCCATTGACAAACTCTAACACCAGGTAAGATTTTTCTTCCTGGGTGAAAAAGTCGTAGATCTTGGGAATGGATGGATGATTAAGGGTGACAAGAATGTTGGCTTCACGTTCAAAGTTATTAACGATCGTTTGCCGCACCAGTGGGTCTGGTGCCTGGTTGATCATTTCTTTAACCGCCACCAGTTTCACCACATTAGGGAAATGTAGATCACGGGCGCGGTAAACTGATCCCATTCCGCCTACGCCCACCACATCCTGGATCTGGTAGCGCTCCACCAAAACAGTACCAGCCATAAGTTGATTAAATGAACCGGTATTGCTATCTAAATCTTGGGTTATTTTTCTCGTACCTGGCGTAGATTGATAGTTCGACATAAACCCTCAATTGCTGATGTAATGATTAAAATTATAAACTCCATTGGATTGACATGCAACTGATGCACCTGTACTATTCCATTAAACATTTTGAAATCCTTAACTTCGTAGGAACATATGACAACTTTCATCACAGGTGGAACCAGTTCTATCGGTCGGATTTTGGTCAAACAGCTTTCTAACCAGGGGGAGAGACTTAAAGTTCTGGTTCGCTCCGACAAACGGAAAGATCTGTTACCGTTCCCTGGCATCGAATTTATCGAAGGAGATGTATCAAACATTGATTCATTGCGTTTGGGGATGCAGGGTTGTGATAAGGTAACGCACATGGCAGCGGTGGTTGGCGGAAACTCACCCGAAAGGGTTTGGTATGATGTTAATGTCGAAGGAACTCGCAATGTTCTTGAAGCAGCTCACACCTCAGGCATTAGCAGCTTTGTACAAGTTAGCTCTCTTTCTGTATTGGGACATACACAATCTGGTGAGTGTGCCGATGAGACTCGTCCAATCAATACCCGCTTGCACAACACACTTTACCAGAAAACAAAATATGCAGCCGATCAGATAGCTTTGGAGTACGCTGGGAATGGACTATCTGTAAAGATCGTTTATCCCGGATTTGGCTTTGGTTGTTCATCAGCCAGTAGCCATGCAAGCATGCAAGAGCAAACCCTATTGCGTATGGCCAGAGGTGAACCAACCGGAATCATGGGCAGCGGGAAAAACCGCGTTTTGCTGGCTTATTACAACGACACTTCCACTGCCATAAATCTGGCGCACCAAAACGGTAAAAGGGGTGAGAGATATATTTTGGGGAATGAATCTCTTACTTTTCCAGAGATTTGGCAAGGAATAGCGTCAATTCTTGGCAAAAAACCACCGAAACGAAAAATACCCATCGCAGCACTGCGACTGATCTCTTTGATTGCCACCTCACGAGGTAAAGAAGCCGTACTCACTCAAGATTTCTTGGATATGATCAAGTTTGATTGGTGTTTTTCCACCCAAAAAGCCAGAAGCGAACTGGGTTGGCAACCTCTCAGCTATCTGCAGGCAATGTCGAATACCTGGCAGGATTATCAGTCACAGGGGTTCGTTGTTTCATCATAGCCAGATTAAGAGGGAACTCAGTAGACCCCAATACCGAATTCATGTAGAATTGGGACGTTCGTATTCCATTTTCTGGAGAAGATATGTTCAAAACCTTCGCTGAAGCTGCTGATTTTCTAAATGAGCATTCAGTACGTATGGTTGACCTGAAGTTCACTGACCTATGGGGCCGGTGGCACCATGTGACACTTTCTGCAACTGAATTTACCCCCTCCCTAATGCAAGCAGGTGTCGGATTTGATGGCTCCTCGGTGGGCTTGAAATCGGTCAAATCTGGCGATATGAGCCTGATCCCGGACCTCAAAACCGGTTTTATGGATCCATTTTTTGACGCTCCAACCCTCAGCTTTATCTGTGATACCGTAGAAGCCGACACAAAAAAACCTTTCTTTAAAGATCCACGCCAGATCGCGCAGCGGGCAGAATCTGCGCTGGTGAAATTTGGCATCGCTGAAAAAAGTAATTGGGGACCAGAGTTTGAATTTTACATTTTTGATTCTGCCTCCTTTGAAAACTCAATGAATACAGCCTCATACCATTTGGAATCTGGTGAATCTTCCCCAAATGACCAGTTCTTCGAAGGTTCAGGTGACTACATCCCTGTGCACGGCGGGTATCACGCCATTCCCCCCAAAGATAAACTGTTTAATATCCGCAACGAAATGGCCCTGGCCCTTGAAGATGCCGGGGTACCCGTTAAATATCACCACCATGAAGTCGGCAGTGCTGGCCAAAGCGAAATTGAAACTCCCCTGTTGGGTCTACTCAAAGCTGCCGATTCTGCCATGATGATCAAATACTTCACCAAAATGGTAGCATCTGAAAACGGGAAGACAGTTACCTATATTCCCAAACCTCTATATGGTGAGGCTGGGTCGGGGATGCATTTTCATCAACAATTGTTCTCAGGCGAAACCAATTTATTTTACGATCCCAGCACGAACAATTTGCTTAGCCAGATGGCTCTTTATTACATTGGTGGCTTGCTAAAACATGCACCGGCTGTATTGGCTTTCACCAACCCAACCACAATTTCTTATCGCCGTTTGGTACCAGGGTTTGAGGCTCCGGTTAATACGTTTTATTCCACCGGGAATCGTAGTGCGGCTATCCGAGTTCCAAAATATGCTACCCAACCCGATAAGGTCCGCTTTGAATTCCGTCCCCCTGATGCCACCTGCAATCCTTACCTGGCCATGGCAGCTATGCTCATGGCAGGGATTGATGGAATTCGGAACAAGATCGATCCCACCAAAGAAGGCTTTGGCCCATTCGATGAAGACGTGTTCTCCTGGACACCAGAAAAACGAGCCACTATTAAGAGCCTGCCCACCTCGTTGGATGAAGCTCTTTTGGCACTTGAAGGCGACCATGAGTTCTTGCTGGTGGAAGACGTATTCACTGAAGAAATGATCCGCGATTGGACAAAAGCCAAACGATCAGAGATCGAGGACTTACGCAAGCGTCCTCATCCCTATGAAATGGAAAGATATTTTGATTTTTAGTAAAAATAAATCCGGCTTTTGGCCGGATTTTTATTGTTCGTCAATTAAGGTTAGGTAGTTGGCAGCAGCCCAACCCACGCGAGTTTGATCATATGGAGTTACCAAGCTCCACCACACTAGGTCATCTTTCAGCACAGGGCCACCTACGACCTGAAAAGCTTCTGAATCTGCGGCGATGAAATTAACATCAGAATTCGTGCCGGCGCTTTCACGGATCTTTAATCCGGCGCCTTCTGTTCCGGTGATCTGTACATATTTGCCAACGGCAATTCCATTGAGATCACCCAACGCCGGATCAATAGTCGGTGTGGGGGTAATGTATAAAAAT
>CAZWKK010000016.1:14378-17014 GCA_964634855.1 uncultured Anaerolinea sp. | reverse complement strand
TGCAGGCTGTTAAAGTGCTCCACCTGTACGATCGGCTCCCACCAGCGGTAGCCAGAACGCCCCAATTCTTCCCAACGGGCCAGGATGAGCTTGTTCATGGCATTCTTCAACAGGCCGGGCAGATCAGAGCTGGCGGCGAATTGAGCGCGTTCACGGTCGTACCCGCCGTTGAAGTCGTAGTCACCGGTCATACGGGTGTAGAACTCGCGGATGCCGCTCAGGCGGGCGGCTTGCACTTTCTCCAACGCCGAGGGACGGCTCACGCCCAACAGATCGTGCAGGGCAGCGCCGATCTGGTCTTCCGGACTGGTCATTTCGCTGATGCGCCCGGCGCCCTGTACCACATTACTCGCTGAGAGTTCGCTCACCAGGCTACGCGCTTCCTGAACCGCCTGGTCCAGCTCCTGGGTGCTGAAGAGCCGCCCGCTGAACTGTTTACGCAGGCGATTGCTGACGGGCTCCGGCAGGTGGGCGGCTTCCAGAGTGGATTGCAGCAGCCGCTCGCACATCTGCTGGCGTTCGGCTGCCTCTGTAGCTGCAGGGGCAATGTTGGTGCTTAAATTGGTTTGTACTTCTTCCATGGGTTCCTCCTGAATGAATTCTTGAGTCATAAGAAATTTCCCGCCGCGAGCGGGGTGGACTACCAGGTCCACAGAAAAGACTTTTAAGATCCGGCTCACCCGGTTGTCTTCGGCAGTAAAAAGCAGATCGGCAGAAAAACCAACATCTGGCAGGGCAGCCTCTTTGCTTTTCATTTGCCGGGCAGTTTGCCTCAGCAGATCGGCGGCGGGGCCGATGGCTTGCAGGTCCAGGCAGATGCCCTGCTGCTCTGACAACCAGCGTGGCCGGGTGCAGATTCCTGCCAGATCGCGTACTGAACGCTCGTTCCAGGCATGGTCGATGAAGCATTCCACCCCCTGCCAGAGTGCCAGGCTGTCGCGCAAGATCGCCTCACTGAACTCCCAGCCGTTGCCTGTACCGGCACTGATGGCCAGGATCTGCAGCGTTTCTTCTGCTTGTTCCAGAATGGATCCGGTCAAATGGACACGGATGGTCTTTTCGCTCAAATTGCACCTCCTGCGGAGCTGCTTTCTTCACCGCTGGCCGGGTCCACCTGGATGCTTTGTGGGTTGGCAGGTGCCCGGCTGATGGAGCTTGTTTTAGGCGCTTTGCGGCCGCGCGCCAACATTTCTTCTACGTCCACACTCTCTCCACAAAAACGGTAGGCCAGACGCAGCAGCTCGGCGTCATCGATCAGGTTGCGGTCGCGCAGTTCCTGCAAGGTGGGCAGGATGTTACTGGCAGAAAGCGAGAGGGCGACGTTATCCCGCGCTGAGATATCCGAGCCGTGGACGTGGATCTGGGCTTTGGCGGAAACTTGACCATCCAGCAAGCTGCGCCGCTTGAGCACCACTTGCAGCAGGTCAGCCAGCAGCCACAAGAAGAAACGCTGGCGTTGCTCGTAGTGGCGGTAAGTGGGCCCGCCGGCTGCTTCTGCGGTGGTGCGGGTGGCGCCTTCCGGTTCTGCCAAAAAGTGCAGTGGGATGCCCGCCCCGGCTGAAAGCATTTTCTTCAGAGCCAACCCATCCGTTCCGGCTTCATCAGAATGCAGTTCGGGGTTGAGCACGCTCCAACTTTCAGTCTCGTCTGCCACCAGAATGGAGCCGGGGGTGGGCGGCGTGCTGTTGAGGGCCATCTGGCGGGCTTTGCGTTCTGCTTCGTTATTGAAGCGCGCTTTGACCACGTACAGGAAGGCGGTGCGAAAGCGGTTGAGGCGGGCGCGGTCTTCCAGCCAGTTGGCGTAGCGGCTCAGCCAGCGCAAGAGCGGTGCCAGGTCTGATTCGCCCCACTGGGCGCCGACCGGGCGGTTGATGGCGTAGTGCAGCATCACCACCGGCAGACGGCCATCCGCGCCGATCTGTTCAGCGTCTGGCGCATAGGCCGGCCAATGGATGATCTCCAGGCTGTCCGCGCCGGGCTGCAGGTCAAAGCTCACTTCCTGATCCAGATCATTGCTGCGGGAATGGATCTCTTTTACCTGCAGGGCAGGGACAGCACGCACGTAGGTCATGCCGGCTGCATCTGTGCTGAGCAGTAAAAAGAGGTTGCCGCTGCGGGTGAGCTCGTCACACCACTCGTAGATGCGTACTGGCAGGCGGTTGAGGGGGTGATCCCAAAAGCTTTTCAAAAAAGCGGCGCTGGCGTTGTGGTCGCAAGAGAAAGCCACCCCGCCGCCCACCACGTATTGAGAAGTCAGCCCCACCACGCGTCTGGCCAATGGGTTGACCCGCCAGGCATCCAAAGCCTGCCGCAATTGGGTCTCACGGTCATAGGCAAAACGGTCATACTCGCTGACTGTGGCGCGTCTGCCCACGTTGAAGCTGGTATCGTCCTCGGCGGTCAGGGAAACGCGGGCGGGGGAAGTCCCCGCCCGGTTGAACAGACGTTTGAAGAAGGGCTCAGCCACGGCTGCCCCCGCTGCGCACAGCCAAAGCTGCCAGATCGGCGTGGCTGCCGTTGAAGTAGTTCAGGTCCACGCGGGTACGGATGCCGCTGATCTTGCCGGCGCTGGAGTATTGCCAGAAGGTCCAGCCAGACCAGGGGAAGACCTGGGTGGGCCAGCCGGTGGTGTACTG
>CAZWKK010000016.1:11809-14278 GCA_964634855.1 uncultured Anaerolinea sp. | reverse complement strand
CGGCTGCCGTCTGGCACGGACCACTTCATGCGCTGTTCCGGCCCCGGCAGCACCTCGAACTGGCAGGCGGCCAACTGGGCAAAGAACTCCCGCTGCCAGCGGGCTTGCTCGCCGGGGGCATCGGCTGGGTACATCTCTTCCTGCCAGCGTCCAGAATCGACCAGACCCAGGAAATCCCAGCCAAGGCGAGATTTGGACGCTGTGTTGAAGGTGAACGGCGTCACCTTGCCCGGCAGAGCGTTTTCCAGCATCGAGCATAGCCCTGCGCCTACCCCAGTGGCATCCACCACCACTGCCTGCACCTGCCATTCCAGGGCCAGCGCGCGGATCTGCGGCAGCAGGGTGGCGGTGTCTGAGCCGATCCACTGTCGCCGCAGCCGCGGCTGGTAGGTTGGCAGTTGGCCAACTTCTCCCGCACAAACTTCCACCAGCGTCAAGGCGGTGGCGTCCCGGCCCGGATTGGCCATTTCTACGCTGCCATCAGCGCTGCGTACCCCCTCATCGGCGCCTGCCACATCTAAAAGAATGGCGTAACGTTTGTTCGCTTCAGGCGCCACAGGCATGATTTTCGCCATTGCGGGGCATTGCATGCGGTCCAACCGGTCCGGTGGGAAGAGTCCCCCCAGCCCGTCGATCTCTTCTGAGTAATACTGCGTGCGCACCAGGGGGTGAGCGCGCCCCAGACGGGCCAGGGTGGTTTCCAGTGAGGCCTTGTAAGCCGGCAGTTCAGCGGCCACATCTTCAGCGGTGAGGCGAAAGACGCGTCTTACCCCGTCGCGTTTTTCAGCGGCACTGGCGGCGCGCAGTTCGCGCCCCAGCAGGGAAGAGCTCGTCCAGGCCGTGCCCCAGAAGACGCGTGTGGCACAGGTGGAGGCCGTCATGGGGGCGATGTCTTTATCGAATTTGGCGGGCAGCACATCCTGGGTTTCGTCCACCTCCAAAAGAAGCGAGGCGGTTGCGCCCACAATGCTGCTTTCTGGCGCCCCCGAAAGAAAATGGATGCGTGCTTCCTGCACGCGGTAGATGGTGCCGGCTTCTTTGTGCCAGACCCTGGAAAGATAGATGTTTTTCTTAAGCGTGCGTTCCAGCCGGCGCATGGCATTTTGCGCCTGTGGCTTGAGCGTGGGCGAAACCTTGACGATCTCCACCGGCGTATCGCAGAAGAGGGCCAGCAGATAGGTCTCCAATTGAGCTTGCAGCTCGTTCTTGCCCGATTGGCGTGGGAACATCACCACAAAGCTCAGCCCGCGCCGCTGCACCACTGAATCGCAGATGGCTTCACAGACCCCCTGCTGATAGCGGCGCAGCTTCGTTCCGCTGGTGTAGTGGATGAAGAGGTCTGGGGCGAGTAATGCGTGTTTGCTGGCAGAGATCAGCTCGTTCATGTGTTGGCTTTTTCCTCTTTTTGGATTTGTACGGGTTTGGATCTTTCCCGCTTCTCCTGACGTACCTGTTCGCGCAGACGGCGCAAGGCGGCCCGTTCGGCGCGGCTCAATTGATTGGGTTGGGCAGGTTTCATTGCGGCACTCCTTCATGGCTGGCTTTAGGGTTGCCGCGCAGTTGCTCCTTCACCTCGTGCAGTTCTGACCATTCCTTTTCCAGTTCAGCCAAGGCCAGGCGCAAGATCTCCAATGGGTCTTGCCCGCTGCGAGCCATCTCACGCTGAGATCTCAGGGCGGTGGCCAGCTTTGGCGTGGCAGAGGCCACGCTGTCCAGTTTGGCCAATGTCTCCTCAAGATTTCCACTTCCCTTATCTCCCGCTTCTTTGATCAGCCGGCGCAGGGTGGCGATCTCCCCCTCCATGTTGGGGTCGGTTGGGTTTGCTTCGGACATTTTCCCTCCTGTTTAGAAATAATGTTCTATAAGCTGATAAAAAGTGTGCCACTTTCAGCCTTAAAAAACAACTTGCCAAATCGGCAAGTTTTACAGGTAAAAGTTGCTCTTTTGGCAGCTTTTTAAGGGCTTATTCGTGGGTCATTTTAGGAGGGGATTTGTATAGAGTTTGTATAACAATAGAACCAAAGCAAAACGTAGTGACGTGGAAATACTTTTGCTTAAGGATTGATTTGGAGACGAGATGAAAACATTATTTCGTTTTATTTTGACCGGGCTGTAGGATTCAACACGCTCCTGATAAAAAAACCCCTCCGGTTCAAACGCGGAGGGGATGTACCGAAATTATCTGCGGCAGATTGGACAAGATCAGCAAAATGATTATCTGGTCAAAATCCAGGTAGTTTATTTTGGGATATCCTGCCGACTCTGATAGTCGTCGCACAGGTCGCTGAGCGGGCATTGCTCGCAGGCGGGTTTACGCGCGTGGCAGATCTCGCGCCCCAGACGGATGATGTTGAGATGGGCACCATAGTATTGCTCAGGCGGCATGGATGCTTCCATCAGGTCGTGTGTATCCTCCAGGCTGATGCCTGCGGGGCGCAATCCCAGCCGGCCTGTGACGCGGTAGACGTG
>CAZWKK010000016.1:0-11709 GCA_964634855.1 uncultured Anaerolinea sp. | reverse complement strand
CTCAGTTTGTCAAAAGCCACGTCACGGTTGCGGTCGTTGGTGTTCTGCGAGAGGATGGTGGAGACCAATTCATCTATGGGCGGCAGCGTTATCCGCCAGATGGGTTCCCCGTAGAATGCGAACAGGCGAGCCACGACCTGTTGGGTCTTGGTCTCGCCTGAAATTGGGTCCATCACGGGGGAGAGGGTGCTTTTACTCTTCACTCAGTTCCTGAGAGGCATGTAAGTGATTGTTGATGTAGTGCTGCAAGCCCCAGCGTAAACGCAGGGCATAATGGGTCATGCGGTCAGCGGGCGCTTCAAAGGATTTGAGCAATTGGCTGACGGCTTTGTCGATCTCGCTCAAAGAAGGGCTGTTACCGATCTTTTCCAATTGGTGTTCCACTTTATCCAGGAAGTGCACCTGTTCCTTCACCTGTTCGTGGGTCACCACACCGCCGCGGCCGGAGATGAGGGTGTAATTTCGGAAAGCCGGGGTGGAGAGTAGAGCGAGCGTCTCTTTCCAGGTGGGGATATCAGCACTGGCCAGGAAAGGCGGCGCAGCAGGCACCACGGCATCGCCCAGGAAAAGCACCTTTTCTTCGGGCAGGTTGGCCCAAATGGCGCCGGTCGAAGGCCCGGGGTGGTATTCCAAAAGCATCGGGTTGGCTTCCCAGTGGATCTCAAGTTTCTTGCTAAAGGTGATCTCTGGCGCGGCCCAACGGATGGAGCCGAGGCCGTTGCTCAGTTCCCATTCGGCGCCGGTTTCCACGGTCTGGGCTTTGAAGGTAACGGGTCGGTCGCGGAAGATCTGGGCCATTTTATCGTGACCCAATACCATGCATTCGATCTGGCGTGAGCCCAGGGTGCGGTCGAAATGGGCATCCAGGTTGATGAGCAATCTATCCACCCCACCGCTCATGGTGAGCAGCGACATACGCCAGGAGCGAATGTCATCAGGGCGGAAGGGAGCATCGATCTGGATGAGACCATGCGGCCAGTTGATGGCACCAAGGGTGACACCAGGGTAAGTTGTTTCGATGTATATATGCGGAGCAATTTCTTGCATTCGTACTCCTCAATAAGGGGGTGATTAATTGCGATGCTGGGGTATTGATAAGATGAAACGGGATCCACCTT
Organism: uncultured Anaerolinea sp.; assembly: GCA_964634855.1. Taxonomy (GTDB): domain Bacteria; phylum Chloroflexota; class Anaerolineae; order Anaerolineales; family Anaerolineaceae; genus UBA6107. The sequence continues at coordinate 10,591 of CAZWKK010000016.1, read as the reverse complement.
GCGGCAGATTTTCAACCCAGATTTTACCACCATGAGCCTCCACTGCAAGCTGGCAAAATGTCAGCCCCAGGCCCATCCCCTTTGAGGTTAATCCGGTATTCAACTGAACGAATTTTTCAAAGATCTTTTCGCGGGCGCCTTCTGGTACGCCCGGCCCCTGGTCATCCACCCAAACCTCAAGGTCCTCGCCATTCTTGCCGGCGCCTATTTTGACGGTGGAGCCGTTGGGAGAGAACTTGATGGCGTTTTCGAGCAGGTTGGTTAGCACGCGGCGCATCATATCTTTGTCCACCTTCACCTCAGGCAGGTTGGCGGGTGCCTCTACCAGTAAGTGGACTTCTTTGCTGTGGGCAGTGGGATTAATGGTATCCACCGCGTCAGCGATGAGGGTGTTAGCCGGGACGACTTCCTTACTGGTGATGGGTTGTCCTGATTCGAGACGATTGATATCCAGCAAACCGCTGATCATGCGCTGCATGCGCTCGGTGGAACGGCTGGCGATATCATATACGGCTTTGAAGGGCTCACCCTCTTCCATGGGTACCAGGGTGGCCATGATCTCCATGCTGGAGATAATGTTGGCCAGCGGAGAGCGTAGGTCGTGGTAGATCATGGCAGTCAGATCTTCACGCAGCTTGTCCATGGCTTTGCGTTCCTGCAGGTCGCGGAAGATCCATTGCAGGTTGGCCTGACCGGTCAGGCTGATCTCAGATACATTCACTTCCACCGGGGTCCGCTTCAGCAGCTTGCCCACCAGGTTGGATTCATAGGCCAGTGATCCCTGGGTGGGAATGTGCTCAAAATCAGCTCCCACTTTGGCCTGATTGATCTCATGAATGCTGCCAATCGATGCTTGCAATAGTTCTTCCATGGCATAGCCGGTAGATTTGATCGCCTGGAAGTTGGCTTCGATGATCTTGCCCTGGCGATCGGTAATGAAAATGGGGTCGATGTTCTCTTCAAACAGGTCGTGATAATGCTCGCGTGCAGAGCGGGCCTCCTGGAAGAGAGCGGCGTTCTGAATGGCGATGCCGGCAATGTCGGCGATGGCCTGCTGCAGGGAAATATCATCTTCGGTGAAGAAATTGGTCTGAGAATGGACGATGGTAAGCACGCCAACCAGTTTTTCGTGGGCCATGACCGGCACACACAATGCTGATTGGCTGCGCGACTGCGGATATTCACTCGATTTTTGCGAGAGCCAGCGTTCGTCGTTATCTGTATCGGCAATGGCCGCCATTTTGCGGTTGCGGATGACCCAACCGGCCAGGCCTGAGGTGAGAACGGAGCGCATCTGCTCAATGGTGCTGGGCACCAATTTGCCGTTCACCAGCAAGGCCGCGTCCAGCGGTTCCTGAGCTTCATTCAGGGTGATCAGGCTGGCTCGTTCTGCCCCAATGTGAGCGGTAGATTGCTCTAATACCTTTTCCAGCACCCAATGCAGATCAAGCGTCGCCGAAAGATCGCGGCTGACGTTGTAGAGGATTTCTAATGAGGAACGCGGATTATTCAGGCTCATGGCTCCCTATTGAATGTACTTCAATCCAGAACCCGTATTGAAAAGGACTACCTTTTCATGCGGTTTGATCCAACCGTTCACGGCCAGCAAGCGGGCAGCTTCAAAGGTGGCTGCACCTTCTGGCGCACAGAAAATTCCCTCACTGGCAGCAATCTCTTTTTGCGCTTCTAAAATAGCCCGGTCGCTGACGGCAATGGCCGTGCCACCGCTTTCACGCAAGGCGCGCAGGATCAGCCGGTCAGCAAAGACGGCAGGGACGCGCAACCCAGAAGCCAGGGTGGCAGCATTCTGCCAGATTTCCGCTCTGGGAGCGTTGGCCTCAAAGGCACGCACAATGGGGGCACAACCGTTAGCCTGCACGGTCACCATGCGGGGGCGGGCACTGCCTATCCAGCCCAGGGCTTCCAACTCAGCGAAAGCTTTCCACATGCCCACCAGACCGGTTCCACCCCCGGTAGGGTAGACGATGACATCAGGCAGTTGCCAGCCAAACTGCTCGGCCAGCTCCAGCCCCATCGTCTTTTTACCTTCCACCCGGTAAGGTTCTTTAAAGGTGGAAACATCAAACCATCCATTGGCTCTGGCCTCGGCAGCGGCAGCCCGGGCGGCATCATTGATGAGCCCGTCCACCAGGTGCAGGTCAGCACCAGATTTTTCTACTTCCACTTTGTTGGCCAGGGGGGTATCTGCCGGCATAAAGACGTGCGCCTTCAGCCCGGCGCGGGCAGCATAAGCTGCCAGGGCGCCACCGGCGTTGCCCGCCGTGGGGATGACGAATTCGCGCAGTCCCAGTTCATAGGCTTTAGAGACCGCCACAGACAAACCGCGGGCTTTGAAGGAGCCGGTGGCGTTTGTGGATTCATCTTTTATGTAAAGTTGTTGCAGCCCGATCTTTTGTCCCAATCGGTCTACGGGTAAAAGGGCACAATCGCCTTCGCCCAGGGTGATGGCAAATTGAGCCTCGTTCACCGGCAGCAATTCATGCCAGCGCCACAACCCACGCGAACGCTGTGAGATCTCCTCTTTGCGAATCGTTTGTTTTACAGCCGCCAAGTCATACCCGGCCAGCAGCGGAGAAGCGCAGGCGGCACAAAATGTCTGCACCTTCGCGGGGTCAAAAGTGGCGCCGCATTCAGGGCAGGTCAGCGAAACGAGGGATGAAAACCGGGTTTTCATTGTATAAAGTATAGCACAAGGCGCTTTTCCCCCATTTTTCCTTGACAAATCTATAAATGGCTGGGTTAGGAACCAGAATTACACAAAATGGGCAGTTGAGGGTCGCCGGAGGCGTTCAGCGGCAGACCTAAATAGGCAGAAGGGTCGTAGGTGTTGGCAATTTCAAGTTCATTGGTGTATTGGCCGTTGCCATCACCACGCACAACCGAGAAATGCAGATGCACGCCTACAGGGTTGGCCGGGTCACCGGAGTAGTTGCCCTGGTAGCCCAGCAATGTGCCTGCTTTGACGAAGACCTCATGGGTGCCAGCCGGGAACTCCGCCGCGATAAAGCTGTTGCCGGCAGAGTCGGCCATGTGGGTGTAATAGGTCCAGATCTGTTGGGTGGGGTGCAGTGGGTCTGACGGGATGCGGATGATGACGGTGGATACCCATCCGGCTTCGCGGGTCAGGTAGCCATCGTAGGCGGCGTAGACCGGGGTGATCCCCACATCGGTGCCGGCAAAGATATCAATGCCCTGATGGCGGTGTCCGGGTTTGAAAGTGTCATCCCAGAGATAGCCAATGAAACCGCTGCTTGGGAAGAGGAATGGCGCGTCGTTGCACTGCGAGAGGGCAGGCATCACCCAGTCTGCGTGCTGCTCCGGGTTGCGGATGAACTTAACCACGGCAAGCGTGCGGTTACGTGAAGAGGACGGATCGAGAAAGACGAAATAACTGACGACCAGCGCCACCACAATGAGAGCAGACAGCAAGATCAGCATCAGGCGCTTCATGGCTTGGCTCAGGCCAGTTCACCCAGCATGGACCAGGGTCCCGTCCAGGTGATGTGCACGGGCAGAACCTTGCCCAGCAGGTCTTCTTCTGACGAAACAAAGACCAATTTATTGGTTGGAGTGCGGCCCATCCAGCGCTTCTTCTCAATGCCCTCAAACAGAATGGGCACGGTCTGGTCCTGATAACGGGCGTGGATCTCTGTGACCACTTCCATTTGCAGCTTTTCCAGCGCGCGGAAGCGGCGCCATTTTTCCTGGTCAGAAACATCATCGGGCATGGTCCGTTCAGAGAGCGTGCCGGTGCGCGGTGAATAGCGGGCCAGGTGGGCCATATCCAGACGCAGCTCGGCCAGCAAGTCATAGGTGTTCTGGAATTGCGCCTCGGTCTCGCCGGGAAAGCCCACGATGATATCGGTGGCAATGGAGACACCGGGAATGCGTTCGCGGATCTTATGCACCAGCTTGCGGTACTGATCGGCGGTATAGCCGCGGCGCATGTTCTCCAGCACCTGGTCGTCGCCGGCCTGGTTGGGGATCTCAATGTGCGGCATCACCTTGGGATTGCTGGCCACTTCATCCAGCAGGGCATCGGTCATCCAGTTGGGATGCGAAGTGAGGAAGCGGATGCGTTCCAGCCCGTCAATTTTGCTCAACTGGTTGAGCAGTTTATCCAGGGTGGGAAAACTGGGCTCGTCCTTGCCATATCGGTCAACGATCTGTCCCAGCAGGGTGATCTCTTTGATGCCCTGAGAGACCAGACTTTCGGCCTCTTTGAGGATCTCTTCAGGTGGGCGGCTGCGTTCAATGCCACGGCGGTAGGGGATGATGCAGTAGGCGCAAGCGTGCGAGCAGCCGTACACAATAGGGATGAACCCGCTCACCTGTTTGCCAGACTGGAAGTCAGGCAATTTGATATCGCCATCCATCAGCGCATAACGGCGGGCGGTGGCGGCAACTTCTTCATCATGAATATCACGCTGGATCAAAAATTCGATCAGCGGGGAGGGATCGGAAGGGGGAGAAAAAACGTCTACTAATGGATAGCGTTTGCGCAGGGGATTGTTTTCTTTGATCCCCACCAGGCAGCCCATCATGTTGATCACCACATCCGGTCGGTTGCGTTTGACCGGGTAAAGCGTGGTGAGGCGGCCGATGGCCTTTTCTTCAGCCGATTGGCGCACAACGCAGGTGTTGAGCACGATGACATCGGCTTCTTCGATGACGGGGCTGTAACTGTATCCCAGGTGCTCCAACGCGGAGGCAACCCGGTCAGAATCAGCCTCGTTCATCTGACAACCTTCAGTCCAGATATGATATTTCATGGCCCCGATTATAACAAGAAACACCGCTTCAATCCTTCCAAAACACTCTGATTTGATGTTCCGGACTGAGAAATGAGTAGAATTACCTGATATGAACTCGAACAAAAAGAAAAAACAACTTTCCCTGATCCTGACCGGCCTGGCATTGATGCTGCTGGCAGGCGGGTTGGTCTTTCTCTCTTCCGCATCCCTGCAGATGCGCGCCCGCTTGGCTCTGGATTACCTGCGCGGCATGGTCAACCCCATCGGTACGCTGGCGCCCGCTGAGGCGGTCGATCTGCCTGCCTCCAGTGGGGTATTTGCCCCTTTTGGCTCAGAGACATCCACTGAGGTGAAAAGCCAGGTCGGCGAATTGGCGCCCATCCCCGTTCAGGCCAAACTGACCTCACCGGAGTTTGTGCCCACCCGCGATCTGCAAGGCTGGAACAATTGCGGCCCTGCCACCCTGGCACTGGCTTTGCGCATGTACGGCTGGAAAGGCGATCAGCACACTGTAGCAGCCGTCATTAAACCCAAAGATCTGGATAAGAACGTCAATATCGAAGAATTGGCCGATTACGCTCAAAACGCTGCCGGGTTGGCAGCCACGGTGCGTGTAGGCGGAACCCTCACTTTGCTGCAGCGGCTCATCGCTGCCGGCTATCCCGTGATCATTGAGCGCGATTTCACCCTGGAGAAATCCTTCTGGCCAGGTGATGACCGCTGGTCTTCACATTTTGTCCTCCTCACAGGTTATGACCAGAACAGCGCTACTTTTACCACCCAAGATGCCTACTACGGTCCTGATGTTGAGGTGGATGCCAACCAACTAGTAAAAGCCTGGAAGGCTTTTAATTACGTCTATATGGCGTTAGCTCCCGCCACAGATGCAGGCAAAGTCTTCGCTTTGCTGGGTGATTCTGCTTCAGCAACGACGGCGTATCGATCTGCGGTCACTGTCGCCTTGCAACAAACAAAGGCTAATCCCAATGATCTATACGCCTGGTTTAACCTGGGTTCTAGTTATATGGGGCTGGGGCAGTATGAGAGCGCCTGGCTGGCTTTCAATGAAGCACGCAAGATCGGATTGCCACAACGCATGCTGCGTTATCAATTTGGCCCGCTGGAGGCAGCCTATGCCACCGGTCGCGCGCAGGATCTGCAGGAGCTGGTCAGTTACGCTCTGAAGACCACGCCGAACTCTGAGGAGGCGCTTTACTGGCAGGGGCAACTTTATTTAATGGAAAAGCAATCTTCTTTTGCCCGCAAATCGTTTTTAGAAGCGCTCTCTGCACGACCTGGATATGCCCGCGCTCAGGCTGCGCTAAACAGCCTCAAGTAAAAGACTTTGGCATTTCTTTGGGGGCCAACTAAGTGTAAAATCAATGCAATTATGGAAGGACATTAAAATGACAAAAAAGATTCTTCTTTCAATAATCGCTTTGGTGTTGGTTGCCTGCTTATTGCTCAGCGCAGCGGCTATTACCGGCGTTTTCTGGATCACCAAGAAGGTCACCACCACAGAGGTCACACCGGTGATCTCTACCGTGCAAAGCACTGCCAGTGGGGACGCGACCCAGACCGATGTGACCCCCATGCCCACCTCAGCCGGGGACTCCAACATTCCGGCAGATATTGCCAGCCAGATGGATCAGATCCAGCAGGAGGTATTGTCTTACCGCGGTCTAAAGCTGACCCAACCGCTCAAACGTGCACTGATGACGCCGGAGCAGTTACAGGATCAGGTTTTGAACGAGTTCTTTAAAGATTATTCTGAGGAAGACGCCAAGAAAGATACAGAGATTCTCAGTGCGCTGGGACTATTGCCGTCTGATTTTAAATTGCGCCAGTTCTACATCGACCTGTATTCAGAGCAGATTGCCGGTTATTATGATGACAAAACCAAGGATATGTATGTGATCTCTGGCGAGGGCTTTACCGGTACCGAGCGTATGACCTATGCCCACGAGTTCACTCACGTGCTGCAAGACCAGACTTACGATCTGGAAAATGGTCTAAAAAGCAACGCAGAGTATTGCAAGACCGAAACCGAATATTGCGCTGCCGTCCAGGCGCTCATTGAAGGGGATGCCACCTTGAGCGAGTATTACTGGTTGGCCAAGTATTCCACCGATCAGGACAAGCAAGACATCACCAACTTCCAGCAGAGCTACACCAGCCCTGTGTATGATTCAGCTCCTGCCTATATGAAGCAAGATTTTCTCTTCCCCTACAGTCAGGGCTATGATTTCGTCAATTATCTCTATACCCGCAACAAGTGGCAAAGCATTGATGATGCTTACAAGAATCCGCCAGTCTCCACCGAGCAGATCCTGCACCCGGCCAAGTATCCTACTGATAAGCCGATCAGTGTGGAAGTGCCTGATCTCCTGCCTGTTTTGGGCAGTGGCTGGCAGGAAGATGATCGCAATGTAATGGGCGAATGGTACACCTATCTGATCCTGGCGTACGGACGTGATCCTGGCTTCCAGTTGCCTGATGCCGATGCCAAAGATGCTTCAGCCGGTTGGGGTGGCGATACCTATGTGTATTACTCCGATCCAACCAGCGGTGATTTTGCCCTGGTGTGGCGCACCTTGTGGGATTCCAACAATGATGCCGGTCAATTCTGGACGGCCAGCCAAACCTATGGCAATGATCGCTGGGGACAGGCAACATCGTCAACTGAGGACTCGATGCAGTGGAAGACTCAAAACGATGGTTATGTGTACATGCAGCGTGTTGGCAAATACGTTGTTTGGACCATGAGCCCTTCCATGAAGGTGCAGGGTGATATTTTGAGCAGTTTGGAGAGCGCCAAGTAATTATGCCTTTGGACCTGTCCCGCATAAAAGCGATCTGTTTTGATGTGGATGGCACACTCAGCGATACCGATGATGAGTGGGTGTCGCGCTTTTCAGGCAAGTTAGCCGGAGTCAAATTTTTATTCCGCAACCGCGACCCCAAACGCTTTGTGCGCCGTCTGGTGATGTTCAGCGAGAGCCCATCCAATTTTCTCTACTACTGGTTGGACCGGCTCAGCCTGGATGACAATATGGCACGCCTGTATGAACGTCTCATCCTCAAACGCGGCAAGCACAACCGGCCATTCTGGCTGATGGACCATGCGCGCGAATTGTTAACTTCGCTTTCTCAACGGTACCCGCTCAGCATTGTCAGCGCCAGAGATGAGGTCACCACCCTGCGTTTTGTCGATCAGTTTTCGCTGGCGTCATTCTTCAAGGCTTTTGCCACCTCGCAGACCTGCGAACATACCAAACCTTATCCGCATCCGGTATTATGGGCAGCCGAACGCATGCAGGTTCCACCCCAGAATTGTCTCATGATCGGTGATACAACCGTGGATATTTTGGCCGGTAAAGCGGCAGGAGCGCAGACGGTGGGGGTGCTTTGCGGCTTTGGCGAAGAAGCGGAGCTTCGACGCGCGGGGGCAGATCTGATCGTCAAAGATCTAAAGGAACTGTTTGACCTGATGCAATAAAAAAAGGCGCCGCAAGGCGCCTTTACATTTACTACTTCATCATGTCTACAAGAGCCCGGTAGCCAATGACCTGCAGGCCGATCTCTTTGATGTGCTTGCGAATGTCATCGCTCATAAAGTCGTTGTAGTTCTCCACCCGGGCCTGCCAATCGGGGGCAATGGCGCGTACCTCAGGGGTGTCTTTGTTGGGGTGCAAAATGAAGTGGGTCAACCCCGGTTTGAGGTCGGAAAGGTACTTCTTGGTGCGTTCCGTGTGCTCCTCAGAGGGAGTCAGCGGCAGTTGCACCAGGTGGTCCAGCAGGGGAATCCCCTGGTCTTCCAGCTTCAATATCAGACGGGCAGCCAGTTTGGCGGTGAGCGCATCCAGGCCGGCATCGCGCCATTCTGTCTCGTCCATGCGGAAGATCATCGGCGGCAGTTTGAATTGTTTGGCCAGAGAGACGTAGCCAGACATGAACTTGGCGGCGGCCACAGACCCCATATGGGTGTCAATGTGGGTAGCCTGCAAGCCAGCTTCCAACGCCCGTTTGATCTGGGTTTCCAGCTCATGTTTGGCAGCCCCGGCGCGCGCTGATTTCTGCACGGCGGCTGAGGTGCGTGGGAAGTAGCCCTGCTCATCCATCAGGCCAGAACGCGCGTCACGGGTGGAGAGCGGTCCCCAGCGGTAATACTTCCATTCGCTGGTCAGGGTCAGGTGCACGCCCAGATCGGCCTGCGGGTGGGTGCGGGCGTATTCCAGCGCGTAGTTGGACCAGGGACAGGGCATCATAATGGCGCCCGAAGAGATGATGCCTGCCTCCCAAAGGTCGGAGAACGCATCGACATTGGATTGGTTCATGCCGATGTCATCGGTGTGGATGATGGCTACCCGATCCGTGGGGGCAAAGCCAAGTTTCTTCAGTACAGGGTTGGGGGTCTGTGACATTGCATTACCTCAAGTGATGAAAGAAGGATTGTCGTCTCTGCCTTATGGCAGAACGGTGAACTCGATCGAAGCGGAATCAGTTTCATTTCCAGCGCTATCAAAGGCTTTGATCTGCAGAGTGTGCTTGCCAAGCGTGGCTGTCCATAAGGAGGTGTAAGGTGCGGTTGAGCGTTCTTCCACCTTTTTGCTGTCCAACCAAAATTCCACCCGCGCCAGGGCAACATTATCACTGACATTGGCGGTGAGCAGCACCACGCCGTCCTTGGGGGTCACATCGGCGCCATCCTGTGGCGATACGATGCTCACCTGCGGGGGGGTGTTGTCTACCGTCACCTGAATGACAGCGGTCTGGATCTGGTTGTTTTTCTGCACCACGTTCAGGCGTAACGCGTACAAGCCTTCCAGCCCGGTGGTATCCCATTCAGCCAAGGTGCCGTTCACCACGGGTGCAGTTTGGCTTTCACCAATTTGCTGCCAGGTGTCGGGGTTGATGCCCTGCCCGAACTGCACCCCAAAAGAGGCCAGATCTTCCAGGTTGGCAGTGCCGCTGATGGTTACTTTGCCGCCCACTGCCGTAAACAGGCTGGGACTGCTGATCTGGATATTAGGGTTGGTCTGGGCGGTGGAAATGGTGTCGTATCCCAGCGGAGGCACGGCCAACCTGGCTGTTTCAGCCCAGGTACGCAGGGCATCTGGAATGTTCAGGTAGGTGCGTTCTTCCACCAGGGCTGCCGGGGTAAAGACTGTGGCCAGCAGGCCGGTCTCGCGGTTGACTTCCAACTTTTCGTACAGATTGTCTGCCTGTGTCGGTTCGTTGCCAGCGATGAAGACATCTGATGTAATGTTGGGGCAAATGGCCGTAGGCAGCATGCCAGACGGAGAGCAGATCTGCACCTCGTTTATATCCAAAGGTTTAGCCCAACCTTCATCGGGTTGGTCGGCAGTGGCATATTGGAACAGCGCGCGCCACAACCCGGCGGCCATGCGGGCATCCAGGTTGGAGGTTGAGTTCTCTGAGGCGCTCATGCCCATCCAGGTAAGTACCAGCATGTTTGGGGTGTATCCCACAGTCCATACCTGGTCCTTGCCCTGTACCTGGCCTAACTTGACGGCAACTGTCTTCCCCACTTCCAGCACATTGGGGTGGCCCAGGCTTATCCAACGGGCGGTCTGGTCACTGAGGATGGAATTGATCAGATAGGCAATGGAGGTGCTTACCACGGCACTTTGTTGGGGTTGTGAGGCGTCTAATAGCACCTGACCGTTGCTGCTGCGTACTTGCAAAATGGCAGCCGCCTGGATCTGACCGTTCTGTGGATTGTATAGACCATATTTATTGCCGCTGGCAGCCAGGGTGGAGTACGCTTGCGCCATTTGGATCAGGTCGGTCTG
>CAZWKK010000015.1:0-17029 GCA_964634855.1 uncultured Anaerolinea sp. | reverse complement strand
ACCCGAACGAAGATCCACCTTTAGAGGCCAGAACACCAATGATACGGAAAGGCTGTCCATTAATGCGGATGCTTTCACCCACCAGACCATCGCGGCGGTCAAAAAGTTTGTCGGCAACATCTACGCCAACAATGGCCACGGATGCACGACCTAAGAGGTTGTCATCTGTGATGAAAGTGCCTTCGGTCAGCTCTGCATTACGAACACTTTGGTAATCTGCCGTGACGCCGTCGATGGTGGCAGTGGTCTTTTCACCAGCAGCAGAAACTTCCAACGAGCCGGAGACGATAGGAGCAATGGCTTCTACAGAAGGCGCCTGGTACTGATCCAACAACGCTTTGGCGTCTTCCATGTCGATCTTCTTAACGTTACGCACTTCAGCTGTGGTATTGCCAGACATGACAAAGAGCAGGTTGCTGCCGATACCATTGATGGATCCAGTGATGGTTGATTGTGCTCCGGTACCTACCGCCAGCATGGCGATAACCGCACCAACACCAATGACGATACCCAAAATGGTGAGGGTGGAGCGTAATTTGTTGGAATTGAGGCTTTCAAGGGCTTCAATGATGGCTTGGCCGATGTTCATTTTTCCTCCGATTCCAGCAGCCCATCGCGCAAACGAATAACGCGCTGGGTTTGGGCTGCAATACCGGGGTCGTGGGTAACGATGATGAGCGTGGTGCCTTTTTTGCGGTTTAGATCCAACAAAAGATCCATGATCTCTTTACCTGCTTTGGTATCCAGGTTACCTGTGGGTTCATCTGCCATTAAAATGGCGGGGTCGTTCACCAGGGCACGGGCCACAGCCACACGTTGCTGCTGACCGCCAGATAGCTCAGTTGGTTTGTGATAAATGCGGTCTGCCAACCCGACTGATGCCAGGGCGGCGCGAGCGCGTTCCGTGCGTTCGCGGCTGAGACCGGCATAACGCATGGGTAGTTCTACATTAGAGAGGGCTGTCTGCCTGGGCAACAGGTTAAAGCTTTGGAAAACGAAACCTACTTTGCGGTTGCGAATGCCGGCCAGTTCGTCGTCGTCCAGTTCAGAAACTTCTTCCCCGTCCAAAATGTAGCGCCCGCCGCTGGGATGGTCGAGGCAGCCGAGCAGGTTCATCAAGGTAGATTTCCCTGAACCCGACGGCCCCATGATAGAGACGACTTCCCCGCGATAGATCTTAAAAGAGACACCTGCCAGCGCGCGTACTTCGACGCTGCCCATGTGATAGATCTTCTTGAGGTCGATCGTCTGAATGACGGTATTGTTCATTTACGGCCTCATTCCACCTGAAGACATGAGAGATATGAAGCTGGATGGGGGATTCAGAATGATCTGTTCGCCTTCTTTTACATCACCTGAGAGCAATTCACTGACGGTATCTGATGTGGCGCCGATTTGAATATTGACGGCTACAGGAACGCCAGCGCGCAAGACATAGATCGTCTGTTGGCCATTTACAAGGCGCACAGAACGGTTGGGTACGGTCAAAATGTTCTCTAATTGGCTGACAGTAATATTCACGGCTGCGGTCATGCCGGGCAATACCTGTTCATCGGCGTTGAGCAATTGCAGGGTAACCTTAAAGTTCACCACACCATTCATGGTATTGCCAACACGGGCAACTTCAGTGACTTTGGCAGTGTATTCTTTGTTGGGGATGGCATCAAAGGTGAGAACGGCTGTTTGGCCGGGTTTGATACTGTTGATATCGGCTTCCTGAAGGTTTACATCCACCAATAATTGATTGATGTTGTCGATGCGGAATGTAACGGTTCCTGCATTGACCAGATCGCCTACCAGAGAGTCGATCTCAGTGACGGTGCCGTTGAAGGGAGAGGTCAACTTTGCCATATCCAAAGTGGCCTGCGCAGAAGCCACGCGGGCTTCAGCAGCAGCAATATCTGAAGGATCCGGACCGTCTTTTAGGCGGTTCCACTCACGCAGTGCGTCTTCCAATTGAGCCTTGGTAAGGGCTACATCTGCATCACTCAGGGATACTTCAATATTATCTGGCACATCCAGATAGTAGTTCAAGTTTTTGGTGGCCTGGTCCAGGTTTTGACGGGCGTTGGCCAGTGAATTTAAAGCAGCCGCTTTTTGAGGATCATCATCTTTGCGTTCTTCAAATTTCTTGTAATAATCTTCAGCTTTGTCTACTTTATCTTTTGCCAAAACAACAGCAGCAGAAGCCTGATCCACCAGATCTTGATTGGTGGCACGATTGCGATTGCTGAACAAGCGGTTGCCCAGAGCTTTCGAATAAGCTTGCTGTGCCTTTGCCAGGGTGTCTTGAGCCTGTGCTTTGGCTACGGTTGAATTGCGCAGATCATCCAGGTTGCGCTGCGCGGTGACAAGGTCAGCCTGGGCCAGGATGATGGAAGGTGAAAGAGAAGATTGCGCCAGCGTGGCCAGATCTTCGCCGGCAGTTACCTTATCGCCGATCTTGACATTAATGGCTTCAATACGGCCGTTTGTCTCCCAGGCCAAAGTAGCTGTCTGAAGGGCACGAACTGTACCGGTGGCACCAACAAGGGCAGTCAATTGACCTTTTTCAAGGGTGACCGTCTGGTAGGTATTGGCTGCGGCAGCTTTGGCACGGTTTGAAAGCACAATGCTGACGATAATTACCAGGATGAGCGCACCCCCGATAATGCCCCAGATCAGGCGTTTATTTGATTTCTTCTTGGCCTTTTTTGTCGGCGAAGCGGGTACGTCATCAAAATACTCAACGGGAGCGACAGACTCCATATTTGCATCGCTCATGGTTGCTTTGCTGTCTTTCTTCTCTTTTTCTTTTGCCATCTCAGGATTTCCTTTTCTCTTTCAGATCTCTTGCATCACCATTAATTCTACGAATTGGTTGAAATAATGTTGCAAGTGTTATGACTATTTAGTACGATGTCGAACTATACTACGGCGAATTATCCGTGTCTAGAGGGGGAAGGGTGAATCTTATACAACATTAATATTTGCTTGGAAAATGAAAGCGGGAATTTTTTATGGGCGGTATAATCGCGACATGTCTGTTGGTTGGTACCTCAAACGTATTTTAATTGTTCTGGTCTGCATTCTTCTGCTCACCCAATCAGTTTATTTACCTCAATCGTTGGTAGATAAAGTAAGCCTGTTTACAGGCAGGCTGGAATTTGATTATGTGGGTTGGACGTTGAACGCTCTGGCCATGAAAGTTGGTTTGGGCGGCATCGCCCCCGCTGACCATATCGCCCTGGAAACCCAAAAGAAAGTGGTTACCCAGTATTTTGACCTGGTGAAGCAATACAATGTGCTGGAAGCTCAGGTGGAGCAGATCTATGCTGATCCGACCGTGAAAGACCCTGCAGCAACTGCCGCAGATCAATTAAAGGCACAGGCAGAACTGCAAAAACTGCTGGATCGTCTGGCTCCTGTGGCAGAAAGTATTCTGCAGCAACAGGTGACAACAGTCTTACAGGAAAACAGCCTTACCTTGGGAGGGCAACCCATTCCATCGGTTTTATACCACACCACCCCATTGCCCAAAGCGCTGATCGTCTCGCCGAGAGATGTGGTACGTCAGGATGTGAACATTTCGCTGCTGGCCAATCTCACCCTGGACCAGATCAGCCAGCTTGAAGATACCATCTCAAAAAATCTGGATGTCTCTGTGTTGGTGGTTGATATCGGCGGGGTGGGGGTTTACCCAACCATGGTGCAGCGTACCTCAAATTTTGCATGGGTGTTGGGTACCATTGCCCATGAATGGACGCACAACTTCCTCATCTTCCGGCCGCTGGGTTGGAATTACGATACCAACAATCAGCTAAGAACGATGAATGAGACCACCGCTTCGATCGTGGGCAACGAGATCGGCGCCCAGGTGCTGCAGGAGTTTTACCCCAATTACACGGCCAGTACTGCTTTACCAGCCGCCAGTGGATTGAAAACCACCTCACTCAAAGTGCAGGTAGACACCTTTGACTTTAACCACGAGATGCACGAAACCCGCGTGAAAGTGGATGAATTGTTGAAAGCGGGCAAGATCGACGAAGCGGAAACTTACATGGAGCAACGTCGGCAGATCTTTGTGCAGCACGGCTATCTCATTCGCAAGCTGAACCAGGCTTACTTTGCTTTTTATGGCGCCTATGCTGATACTCCCGGCGGCGCTGCCGGCGAAGATCCGGTTGGCCCTGCGGTAAGGGCTCTGCGCCAGCAAAGCGCCAGCCTGGCCGATTTTTTGAACCGGATTTCCTGGATGACCTCGTTTGATCAGTTGCAGGCGGCAGTAAAGCCTTGATCAGCAAGGCCAATGGTTAACTAAAAAGAGGTCCGTGAGGGCCTCTATTTGTTTAATCAGTTCCCAGGTCTGGGAATGCCTGATCAATCTCATCAGGAGATTGGCCTTTTTCCAGGCGGTCCACCACCTCGTCAAATTCGCCGCCCATGGGGGCACCCAGTTCGTTCTTCATGTCCTTCATCATTTTTCCCAGTGCGCGCGGATCATCTTCGATGGCGCTGAGGTTGGCCGGATCGGCCATATCTGCCAGGCGGTCACCGCTGCTGCGGGCAACGCGGATGCGCCCGATGCGGCGGGTGATGTTCTCAGAACCGCAATGAGAGCAGCTCACTTTGGCGCTGTCGTATTCCTGATAGGTAAGGAATGTGCTAAAGCGTTTCTTGCAATCAAGACAAATGTAATCGTAGGTGGGCATGAAAATCAGATTTCTCCATCTTAATTTACATTATAATCGGAGCATAACAAAACGTAAAAATCTACTCTTAAGGGTGCTTATGCAGCTCAACCAACTCTCCTTTGACCTTCTCCATCCCGAACCACTGATCATCGTGATCTCTGGCACCTCTGGGATTGGTAAGGATGCAGTGATCTGTGCCATGAAGGCACGCGAGACCGGGTTGCATTTTGTCATCACTGCCACCAGCCGCCCGCCGCGTAATAACGAAAAGGACGGAGTAGATTACTTCTTTTATGCAAAAGAAGATTTCGAGCGCCGTATTCAGGCTGGTGAATTTATTGAACACGCTCTGGTGTACGAACAATATAAAGGCATTCCCCGCTCTCAGATCGACGAAGCAATCAAGAGTGGGAAAGATGTTATATTGAAGCTGGACGTGCAGGGGGCTGCCACCATTCGCAAGCTTTACCCGGAGGCAGTGTTGATCTTCTTAATCCCGAACACGGTGGAAGAATGGTACGACCGTCTTTGCGCCCGCAAGAGCGAGACGGAAGAGACGCTTAAGGTCCGTGTTGAAACGGCCATCCAGGAAGTTGGCCAGATCAATATTTTTGATTATGTTGTTCTGAACGCTCAGGACCGCTTGCAAGCGGCTGTGGATGAGATCCTTGCCATAATTGATGTAGAACACCACCGGGTTCACCACAGAAAGATGTAAAAGTGGACGATTCTCAAAACCAAATAAATGATCCAACTCAATCTGGTCAGCCTCCATTACAGCCTGGCCAGGTGAGGGTGGCGTTCAATGTTGCCCCCATCAAACCCACCGTTACCTATGTTGTCATGGCTGTCACGGTCATCTTTTATGGATTGCAACAGCTCTCTACTTATCTGACCGGTTATGACCTGCCGTATGTCCTTGGCGGTAAGGTGAACGATCTGATCCTGCAAGGCCAGGTCTGGCGCTTGCTGACACCCATTTTGCTGCACGGCAGCATTTTGCATATCTTGTTCAATATGTATGCCCTCTACGTATTTGGCCCCGGTCTGGAACGTTACTACGGCCATTGGCGCTACCTGCTGCTTTATTTGCTGGGTGGCTATTGCGGTAACGTATTGTCCTTTATGTTTTCTGCCAATCCCTCCATCGGCGCTTCCACTGCCATTTTTGGCCTGGTAGCTGCCGAGGCCGTCTTTATTTACCGAAACCGCAAATTGTATGGCGGTAAGGCCAGGGGGATGCTCATTAACCTGGGGATGGTCGTGGCAGTGAACCTTGCTTTCGGGTTGCAGCCTGGCATTGATAACTGGGGACATCTGGGCGGGCTGATCGGTGGTCTGGTGTTCGCCTGGGTGGCTGGGCCGAACTTCCAGCTCCAACAAACCCTGAATGGGTTCGAGCTGAAAGATGTCCATTCTCAGCACGAGGCCTGGTGGGGGTTCCTTCTGGCTGGCGGGCTTGCCACTGCCATCGTTATCGGCAGGATGATCGTTGGTAAGTAAAGTTTATCGGTTCTAACAATTGTTTGGAGCAGGAATGTACAACACAATAGAAAATCAGAAATTCTTTGAGCACCTGGCTTCCTGGCTGGATGCATTGCCAACTCGTTCGCTTCAAGAAGTTCTCTCCCGGCCTGAAAAATGTGCCATTGTCAGCGTGGATGTGATCAATGGGTTTTGTTATGAAGGAGCTTTATCCAGCCCGCGGGTGAAGGAGATCGTTTCTCCCATCCGGCAGCTATTTGAATCGGCCTGGGGTTTGGGATTGCGCAATATTGTGCTCACGCAAGACACCCACGAACCCGATTCAGTGGAATTTGCCCAATTTCCGCCACATTGCATTCGCGGCACAGAAGAAAGCCAGACAGTGCCAGAATTCCGCTCCTTGCCCTTCTTTGACAAGATCACCGTTTTTGAGAAGAACTCCATCCATTCGGGGCTGAATACGGGTTTACAAGCGTGGGTGCAATCACACCCAGAAGTAGAAACCTATATTGTGGTGGGTGACTGCACAGACCTGTGCACCTATCAGCTTGCCATGCATCTGCGCCTGGACGCAAATGCGCGCCAACTTCTTCGGCGCGTGATTGTACCCGTTAATTGTGTGCAAACCTATGATATGCCCGTGGATGTGGCTGAAAAATTTGGGGCTGTGCCTCACCCCGGTGACCTGTTGCACGACATCTTTCTTTATCACATGCGCTTAAATGGAATTGAAGTTCTGAGATCTCTGGAGTAGATATGAGCCTTTTCAACCACGAACGCCTGACCAATGACACCTTTAAACTGGATATTCCGCGCATGCGGCAGGCCTGGTACACCGATAAGTATTTTGCCAACATCTCTAAAATGCTGGCTGTTCTGGCAGCCAACAACTGCCAGTATGAGCCATCTGGCGGGCAGAACCGGCTGAACGCTGATCTGCAAAAGCATGCTATCTTACCCGGTGATCTGGAAGTGGAAATGCAATGGTTTACCCGCCGGGCGGGTAACACCCTGGTGGTTGGGCTGGATAAATCACTGACCATGCTCAAGCACTGCGCCGGTTACTGGGAAAATGATCAATTTGTAGAGACTGCTGACAAATTGGAAGTATGGGCGGTGGAAGATGGTGCCATTGTACACGCAGATGGCAACCCGGCCAACATCCAACCGGTGATGCGCGTGCGCGGACGCTACCGTGATTTTGCCATTTTAGAAACTCCCACCCTCGGCGTGCTCACCCGTTCCAGCCGTGTGGCCACAAATGTATACGATACACTGGTCGCCGCCAAGGGCAAACCGGTGATGTTCTTCCCGGCACGGTTTGATGTGCATGAAGTGCAGGCAGCCGATGGCTATGCCTATAATATAGCCCTGCAGCGCTTTAACATGGATCATGCCAGCTCACTTGGCCCGTTCATCTCCACGGATGCACAGGGCGATTGGTGGGGTGGCTCCGGTGGAGGGACCATTGCCCATGCTGCCATTGCCTGCTTTATGGGCGATACGGCTGCAGCCATGCTGGCATTTGCAGAGGTGCTGCCGGTTTCCATTCCGCGTATTGCTTTGGTGGACTTTAACAACGACTGTGTCACCGATTCACTGGTGACACTCAAAGCCATGTTTGACCGTTACCAGGCACTGATGGACGCCGGCAATGAGGCTGAAGCTGTGCGCTACAAATTGTACGGGGTGCGTACAGATACCAGTGGTTCTCTGCGTGATCAATCGGTGATGCCCCTAGGTGATCCTGCCCTGGACCTGGGTGTGAATCCGCGCCTGGTGTTCCAGATGCGTCAGTCCCTTGACCGGGCCTGGCAAGATTGGGATCTGTCTGCCAGATGGCTGGAACCGGCCAAGGAATTTTGCCGTAATGTGAAGATCGTTGTTTCTGGTGGTTTTACCCCGGAAAAGATCCGAAAATTTGAGCTGCTAGGCGTGCCTGTAGATACTTATGCTGTGGGTTCTTCATTGTTCGATAACCACGGCCCCACGGTGACAGATTTCACAGCAGACGTGGTGCGGGTGAAGCTTAATGGCGAGTGGGTGGATCTGGCCAAAACAGGTCGGCGCCCGTGTGAGAACCCGGAATTGAAACGAGTGTGGTAAATAAAACAAGAGCGGAGGCAACTCCGCTCTTGTTTGTTTAGCGTAAAAAGGTTTATGGTTCGCTGATCTGGAGCCAATCAATATCTACACGTACAGGGTAGCTATCGAAGGAAGAGACAGAGATACCTACCTGGCCTTCTTTGAGGTTGGTGTCTTTCACGGTGCGTTCCAGGTGCCCATTGATATACAGGCTTAAAGTATTTCCCTGGCAAACCACACCATAAGTATTGGTGGCGCGTCCCATATTGATGCTTTGAGAACCGCCATCAAACAGGGTCTTGTAGTCCTTGGTGCCGATGGCATCATAGTACAAGATCCAGTACAGGCCGTTGTTGGCTACGTTGAACTCATACCAACCGCGGTCAGGATCATAGCGGCAGACAAAGCTGACATTGTTGTTATTGTTGCCCAGGTTCTCAGCTTCAAATTGCAGCGCAACATCTGTATAGGTGTAGGGATCATAGATCAGATATGGCCACAAGTATTCGCCATTCAGGTCAAAGACCAGTTTGCCATTTTCTGTGTAAATATCCATGCCTTCTTCACCACCACGGCCCATGGTGAAGTAGCTGTAATTGCTCAAGCCATTTTCAAACTCATCGGTAAAGAAAGCCTGAGCATCGCCACCTGAGGTGCTGGTGTCGCCGCCAGAGGAACTGCCAGTTGAACCATTAAAATTGCCGGTCACTTCCAATTCACGACCGTTCAATTGACCTTCCAGAATTTCGCCAGTGCTCCAGCGCAAAACAGTGACAGAAAGGGTGGCGTTTTCATCGTGGGTACGAATGACAGAGCAGTAATCTGCCATGGTGCCATCGGTGCCGACAACCAGACCTTCCAATTGGGTGATGATGTCACCGGGTTTGATTCCGGCTTTATCAGCTGGTGAGCCAGAAGCGACTGAAGCTACCCAAACGCCGTAAACAGATCCATCGTCATTGGAGACAACGCTGCCATTGACGCCGATGGATTCGAAGTTCTTGCCTTTGAGCAGGGTGGGGACAACCTGCTTGGCAGTTTCTTCGCTAATGGCGAAGTACTGGTTGGCATCGGAGCGGCTGGCAAAATGGACGCCTACCACCTTGCCGTCGCTGGTGACCAACGGACCGCCAGAGTTACCGGGGTTGCCAGTTGCATCGTGGCCCAAAACACCACCGCTGATGGCTGTCCAGGAGGTATCACCAGAGGTGTTGGTCTTACTGATTATGCCTTTGGTCAGGGAAAATTCCGGTTCGCCCAGTGGGAAACCTGCCAGGTAAACTTCCATACCAGTGGTGATCTCACCATCGTACCAATCTAAATAAGAGAAATCAGAGCCATCGATCTTGATGAGGGCCAGATCATTACATTCAGAATAGGCAACGACCTTAGCGTTACGAGAAGAGGATTCACCGTTTAACCAGACCTTTACCAGTGCTGCACCAGTCACCACATGGTTGTTGGTGACGGCATAGCCATCGGGGTCGATGATAAAGCCGGTGCCGCGGCCTGCAGAGTTGACCTGCAAGCCAAATTCAGGATCCAGGAAGGTGCCTTCAGCTTCGATCTGGACCACTGCATCCTGAACATCTGAAAGCTTGGTTACCAGTTTACCGCTGGAAAATGAATTGCCGGTGGTTTCTTTGGTGGCCACACCGGCTTCCTCAGTGGCTGAACCGCTTTTCCCGCCGATGGGTAAGTTACAAGATACACTGACGAACATCAGGAGAAGCACAATAAACCAAACAGGTCGTAAACTAGATCTTTTCATATTCATCCTCTCTTAATTGTAATTAACCTTTAATAATGAAACCCCAAAGTATCTTTAATATAATATTGATTTATCACAAAAAATCAAGTCAATTTGTAAACTCTTGACAATTCTTTAAGAGCAGTTAAAATAAACAAGTCTGTAATGCAAACTAGTTTATGGAGCAAGAGATGGATCAAAAGGATCTGCAAAAAATTGAAAAACGGACCACCAGCTACTGGTTTGAAGATGGGGTCTTTGATATTGTGGTTGGGTTCGGATTGGCATTGTTGGGCTTGTCTTACTTTGTGGTAGAAGCGTTACAGCCCATTAATTGGTTGGCAAATGTAGCGGGCTTGCTGCAAGTGATCTTAATGATGGCCGTTTTTTTCTTGCTTAACCGGGTGGTGGTCAAGATCAAAGAGCACATTGTCTACCCACGCACGGGTGAGGTAAGATACAACAAACGGCCGCGCTCAGAACGCTTCAAACGGGCATTACGTTCTGGGGCATTGAGCTTTCTTTTTGCAGCTGCTTTTTCCATTTTTGCCCTGGCGCCTAAAATGCATCAGGTCTTGCCTGCCATCGTCGGCGGTCTTTTTGCCTTCTCCTTTTTGCTGCTGGGGATGAAGGTGGGGGTGATGCGCTATTACATCATTGGAACAGGCGTCTTTGTGGCAGGACTTTTAGTGTCTTTGCTTCCGAGCGGATTCATCAACCAGACAGGTGTAATGTTTTTGGCAATCGGGTTGATCATGGCTTTGGCTGGTGGCATCGGGCTGTGGACTTACATCAAAAACAACCCGGTCGGATCAGACAATGGGGAGACTTTCTGATGCCAGACGAACTGCACTCACTGGTAGATATTGACCGGTTGGTGCACGAACCGGCCAGATTGGTGATCCTGACCATTTTGAATGTGGTGGAGAAAGCTGATTTCCTATACTTGTTGCGCGAAACCGGTTTGACACGCGGTAACCTCTCTTCTCATCTTTCAAAACTCGAAGAGGCAGGCTATATAGAAATTGAAAAGACCTACAAAGGTAGGGTGCCGCAAACGCTGGTTTCGATCACAGAGCAGGGAAGAGCCGCATTTTTGACCTACAGACAAAAATTGAATGAACTTGTGCAACGAATTAATAAGGAATAAAAATGAACAACATTGCAATCAGAACTGTGAACTTAAGTAAAAATTTCGGTCCTATTATCGCACTAGATCAATTGAATTTGGAAGTGCCCACTGGAGTGGTGTTTGGTTTTTTAGGCCCCAACGGATCTGGCAAGACCACCACCATCCGCTTGTTGTTGGGGCTCCATCAACCAGATGGCGGTTCAGCAGAAGTTTTGGGTTACAAAGTGGAGAAGCAAGCCAACGAAGTGCGAGCCCATTGTGGCGCCTTGATGGAACAGACGGGTCTTTACGAACGGATGACCGCGCTGAATAACCTGGAGTTTTACGCGCGTATCTGGGCGTTGCCAAAAGAACGCAAAGAGAAGCGCATCCACGATCTTTTGGGCGAACTGGGTTTGTGGGACCGCCGCAATGAACTTGTGGGTGGTTGGAGTCGTGGCATGAAACAGAAATTGGCTGTAGCCAGAGCGTTGCTGCATGAGCCTGATTTGATCTTCCTGGATGAACCTACTGCCGGGTTGGACCCTGTTGCAGCGGCAGCTTTGCGTGATGATCTGGAAGGCCTGGCGCGAAACCAGGGGGTAACCGTGTTTTTGACCACTCACAACTTGAGCGAGGCCGAAAAGATGTGCCAATTGGTAGCAGTTATTCGTCAGGGCAGACTGCTGCAGGTGGGTAAACCTGAAGAGCTGCGCCGCCAAACCGGAGCACCTCAGGTGACCGTTTATGGCAGCAACTTCAGCGCCACGATATTGGCTGAACTCAAACAACTTGCGGATGTACAGGATGTGGACGATAAGCAAGATCACATTGTCATCCATTTGAGCAAAAAAGTTTCCAGTGCTCCCTTGGTAAGCTGGTTGGTGAGCAAAGGAGTGCTGGTAGAAGAAGTGCAAAGCGGTCAGGCCAGTCTGGAAGATGTGTTCCTGACCTTGATGGAGGAAGACAAAAATGTTGAATCAAATTAATGCGGTCGTTTGGAAGGAAGCCCACGAGCTTTTTCAGCAGCGCGGATTACGTGGCGCCTTGTTTAACTGGCTCATCATGGTCGGGCTGGGGGGTATTTTTATCCCGTTGCAATCAGAAGGTCAGTGGTTCAGCAATCCCTTCTTTATGATCATCTGGGCCTGGTTGCCGATGATCTCTGTGATGCAGATCGTTTCAGATACCTTTGCGGGCGAGCGTGAACGCCATACTTTGGAGACTCTTTTGGCAAGCAAACTCACTGATCAGGCTATCTTGTGGGGCAAGGTTATGAGTGTAGTTTTTTATGGCTGGAGTATCCAGTTTGCCAGCTTGATCCTTGCGGCAGTGGTCATGAACATCGCCGGCTGGACGGGAACCATTCAGTTTTACTCTCTCACCACCCTGGTGGGTTTGGTTCCGCTGATTATGTTGATGATCGTGCTGGTGGCTGCAGTCGGCACCCTGGTATCGCTGCGGTCAGCGACGGTTCGCTCTGCGTATCAAAAGATGATGATCGCTTTCATGGTATTGATCTTTGGTTTGTCAGCCCTGGCAAAGGTCATGCCCGGTTGGATTACCTTTTTAGAGTCAATTCAAGATATCTCGCTGGCAAAGTTACTGGTAGGATCGCTGGGATTGGTTTTGATCGATACTGTTTTGATCCTGGTGGGCTCTACCAGATTCAGAAGGGAAACTCTGATCTCACAGTTGTAAAGAAGTCTAAACAACACGGCCAGAACTAATCGGCCGTGTTGTGTTTTATGCTAAAATCGTAGTAAATTAATTGTAATTATTGTATTGACCAATGGGAGGAATGATGCGCGAGCCACAAAAAAATGATCCAAAGCTCCCCGGTTCATTACCCCAAAATACACCGCAAATTAAAGATGGGCCAGAGGTTGCATTAAAGGCTCAACTTCCAAATGTGTTTACTGCCAGGATTTCGAGCGCCTTGACCTATATTGCAGTTAGTCCTTCGATAAAAGAGCTAACTGGGATGTCGGCAGATCATTTCCTTGGCAAGACAATTGTAGAAGCGCCATTATTTGAGGCCAAAAAAGAGACTCTTCTCAAAGAAGTTCAAAAAGCGTTTGACTCCAATGAAGTAAGACAATTTATCATCCTTCTAAAAAATAATCAAAATCAATATTATGGTGCTGCAATTCCTATGGCCAGCATCACAAATCAGGCGCAAGAAGTTTCTCTTTCTCTGCACTGGTCTCAAAACCACCTAAATGAAAGCAATTTCCGTAACCTTTATGAACAAAGTCCAATGGGAATTTGTTTCATCGGTTCCGACAAGTACTTCATGGATGCCAACCCTGCATTATTGAAAATGTGGGGATATTCAAAAGAAGAACTCTTAACAAAAAGTATGGTGGATGTCACTCACCCTGAAGATGTGAAGAAAAGCCTTAAATTATCGCGACAGATCGATGAAAATAAGATAACTCACTTCACCCTTGAAAAGAGGTATATTCGCAAAGACGGCAGTACCATGTGGGGGAGGGTGACCGTTTCTGCTGTGCGCGACGAAGAGGGAAAATCCATTTACCATATCGCCACAATCGAAGATGTGACGAATAGTCACCTGGCAAATGAGGCATTGAACAATGAACGATTATTGCTCAATGCCATCATGAATTCAACAGCAGATGCCATTTATGTAAAAGACACAGAAAGTCGTTTTATACGGGTAAACAAAGGTACTTTGGATAAGTATAGTTTTTCAAACCAGGAACAGTTGCTGGGAAAGACCGATTTTGATTTCTTTCCAGCAGATCTGGCGCAGCAAGATTTTGATGATGAGCATAGGATCGTACAAACGGGAGAGCCGTTGCAAAATTTGGAGGGCATCGAGATCTGGGCAGATCGCCCGCCTACCTGGGTTTCAACTACCAAGGTGGCAATTCGAGACCACGAAGGTAAGATCATTGGTACATTGGGGATTTCCAGAGATATTACAGATCGAAAACAAAAAGAAGAAGAGATCGTGCAATTAAATAAGTCGCTTGAGAAAAAAGTAGAAGCCCGTACCAAAGACCTGGTCTTAAAAAACAAAGAATTAGAAGAATTTACTTATACGGTTTCGCATGATCTCAAAGCTCCTTTACGGGGTATCTCTGGCTATTCTTCTCTTCTGCTTCAAGAGCATGCTGACCAATTGGATGATGAAGGCAAAGGTTTCTTGGAAAAGCTGATGCTTTCGGCCGAACAATTAAGTCAGCTGATCGACGATCTGCTTACCTATTCGCGGCTCGAAAAACGTGAAGTTAACTTCTCTTCAATTTCTGTAGAAGATGTGGTGAAAATTAATTTGGATCAGTTCCGCTCTGAGATCAATGGACGTAATGTGTTCATCCATCTGGATCTGGATTCAGCTCCCGTTCAGTCAAACTATGATCTGATGATGACCATTGTGCATAATTATTTGGATAATGCCCTCAAATTTACCTCCAAGAGATCTCGCCCTGAAATTTGGATCGAGTACCATAATATGGGTGATTTCAGCCAGTTATCCATTCGCGATAACGGAATTGGTTTTGATCCTGCCTACTCAGAAAAGATCTTTGATGTTTTCCAGCGCCTGAACCATTCTGGCGAATACGCCGGCACTGGCATTGGTCTGGCTATGGTGAAAAAAGCCGCCGGATTACTGAATTATCAGGTTTGGGCGGAAGGCAAATTAGATGAAGGCGCCACCTTCTATTTGAAGATCAAACACCAAATGCATCTATAATAAATCAACAAAAAGAACAGATCGGATTGTTTTTTTAGGTTGGAAGTCTTTATCAGGATGGTTAGGTGAGGGATGAAAATTCTTTATATTGAAGACAATCCATTTGATGCTGAACTTACCCAGATCGAGCTCAAAAAGCACGGCAATGATTTTGAGGTCACCCATGTTGGCACAATTCGCCAGGCACTTGAGCTTTTCAAACTACCTTCTCCTCCCATCCTTGACCTGATCTTGACGGATATGAATCTGACGGACGGCAGTGGGTTGACCCTGTTGGCCGAAGTGCGTAATCTGGCCATTCCGGTGGCAGTGGTGTTGGTCACCGGCCAGGGGGATGAAGAAACCGCTGTTGCTGCCCTAAAAGCAGGTGCAGATGATTACATTGTTAAACAAAAAGATTACCTGAAGAACTTACCTCAAACCCTCACCAATGCCTTGCAACGCTTCAAGAAGGTAAAGAACCGTTTTTCGCGTCCCATTCGTGTACTATACGCTGAACATAATGCCATCGATATTGATCTGACCTTGCGACACATCAAATCGCATGCGCCTCATATTCAGATGGATGTTGTTCGCGATACCTTTAGCGTAAACCACATTTTGGCCACTGCGACCGCAGAGAATCGGTATGATGTCTTTCTGGTTGATCTGCATTTACCAGGTGAAGACGCATTGACGCTGGTAAAGCGAATTCTTGAAGATAAACGTTTTGAGTATCCGGTAGTACTGATCACAGGGCAGGGTAACGAGGAGACGGCTGTAAATGTGCTGAAACTGGGGGTAGTTGATTATCTGGTAAAAGCGAATGGGTATCTTTTCCGTTTACCAGCAGTGCTGGAAAATGCCCACAACCTACTTTCGTTGTATCAAGAAAAAGAAGCTTTGGCACTGAGTGAATCTCAATTCCGTCTTTTGGCTGAAAACGCCATGGATATCATCTTCAGGCTAAAGATCCGCCCCAAGGTGGAGTTTGATTACATCAGCCCTGCGGCACAAACCATCACCGGGTATGGACCAGAAGTTTTTTATGAAAAACCAGAACTCATCTTTGAAGCTGCGCAAGAAAAGATCGGTACATTACAAAACTTTGTGCGCATTTTGAAGTTGAATGAGAATCCCGATATCGTATTCCCGTTCGTTACCAAAGATAACCGTCGTCTCATTCTCGATCTGCGTGGGCACGTGGTGCGCAATGATCTGAACCAGCCCATTCTGTTGGAAGGCATTACCCGTGATATCACCGACCGGGTGGAAATCGAGACCAAACTGCAGAATCGTATGCACAAGCTCAATGCCCTGCATACCATCGATACGGCCATCAATTCCAGTTTTGACCTGAAATTTACCTATCAGGTGTTGTTGGAGCAAGTACTGGCCCTGACCAAAACCAAAGCGGCCATTATTTTGATCTTTGATCCAGATTTTAACAATATACGGTCCATGGCCAGTACCGGGTTCACATCAACTAGCGGTCTGGTCAACAGTTGGATCAAACGTGACCCGTTGCCTGCTCAGGCAGCTGTGGAACGGCGCATTGTCGCCATCAGCCGGGCTGAGATCGAAGGCAATATTTTTGAGATGGCTGAACTGTACCAAAAAGAAAAAGTGGTAAAACATTTGGCCGTACCAATGATCGTAAAGGGTTATGTAAAGGGTGTATTGGAGCTCTTTTTTGCTGAAGATACAGACCTGGAAATGGAAACTCAGAGCTTTTTAGAGACCATTGTTCAGCAGGCAGCCATTGCGTTGGAAAGTGTACAAAACTTTGAGCAATTGCAGCGTTCCAACCAGGAATTGTTGAAGGCATATGATGAGACCCTGGTAGGTTGGGTGGGATTTCTGGACCTGCGCGATGAAGAGACTGAAGGTCACACCATGCGGGTGATGGATACCACCATGAAGATCTGCCAGGAGTTCAATTTTTCTTCTGATGAAATGGTGAACATTCGCCGTGGCGTGCTTTTGCATGATATTGGCAAGGTGGGCGTTCCGGATGCAATTTTGAATAAACCAGGCCCTCTTACCGATGAAGAATGGGTGATCATGAAAAAGCATCCGGTGCTGGCGCACCAGATGCTTTCATCTGTCAGTTATTTGCAGCCTGCGCTGGATATTCCCTATTGTCACCATGAATGGTGGGATGGAACAGGCTATCCACGTGGACTGAAAGGTGAAGAGATTCCCCTGGCGGCACGCAT
>CAZWKK010000014.1:0-18691 GCA_964634855.1 uncultured Anaerolinea sp. | reverse complement strand
AGCCAGCGCAGCAGACCCTTGCTGTAACGTTTGCCCTTGGCGGGCCGGTCGTACGCAACAAGTAGAAGGTTCAGACTGATGAGCAACGCGCCGATCCATTGATCAATAGTGAGACGTTCGCCAAACCAGATCTGGGCGATCACAATGGTCACCAGAAGCTCCCCAAGCCCCAGCAAAGAGGTTTGCATGCCACCCAGATGCTTGACCCCGGCAAACAGCATGAGGCGGGCGCAGAAGGTGATGAAAGCCAATGCCAACAATGGCCACCAAGGGGTGCCTGCTGCAGGCAAGGAAGGGTGGAAGAGCAAGAAAGCTGCCGTCACCGTCACAGCCATGGAGATGAGGGTATAAAGCGTAACGGTGGGTGCAGGAACATCCACGAGCACACGCTGATTGATAATGAGGTGCAAGGCATATAAGAAGGATGCACCCAACATCAGCCCGGCACCGATCCAATCGATGTGACTCTGAGAGTTGGAAATGAGCAAGTACACCCCAGGCAGGGAGAGGGTAAGGCGCAGCAAAGTGACTTTACTGACCGATTGGCGGTCAAACAGTAAAAGCAAGGCGACAAAGAGGGGGTAAAAAGAGTACAACAATTGCCCGATGCCCGCATCCAGACGGGAAAGGGCTGTGTAATAGAAGATGGATCCCACACCGTTCACAAAACCGGCTGAGAAACAACCCATAAGGCCAAAAGGATAAATGTAAAAAAAGTTGCGTTTGAAGAGGAGGAGGAATACCAGTAAAAGAAGCGCCGCGATCGTAGAACGGATGGCAACCACTGCCAGGGGAGTGAACCCAAGCAGGATGGATTGTTTGCCAAAAATGGGGGTTAATCCCAAAAACAAGGCAGATGTGATCGAGGCGGCGATCCCTTTGGTTTTATCATCCATCAGATTGTCTACTTTAAGAGTGCGCGAACCTCATCGAGCAATTCGTCGCTCATAAAATCACCTTTTTGCATTAAAGACTGGATATGGCCTTTAAGCCTGCTCTTTTCAGCGGGGGTGAGCTCTTTGGCCGTAATGACGATGATGGGAATATCCTTTGTATCTTTATTCAATTGCAGTGCGTCCATCACCTGGAAGCCATCCATGTCCGGCATCATCAGGTCAAGAAGAATGAGATCTGGCAACTCTTTTGTGATCATGGTAACCGCATCTTTACCATTGGGTGCTTCGAAGAGTTTGTAATTCCCCTGAGATTGCAGGATGCGGCGAACCAAATTGCGAACCTCAGGCTGATCATCCACCACAGCGATGCGCGGGAATTTATCAATGGCAACGTTGCTAAGGGCGGCCAAGAGACCTTCTTCCTGGCCGTTTTCGGTCATATCATCAGCGGCAAGGTTGATATTGCGTTCCCATCCTGGGCCGAGGATGTTGCGTTCGATTGGCATGGTATGGCCGGTGCAATTGATGACAACAGTAGCATCTTGTTTGATCTTGCCGGCCCGTACCAGTTTGATAAGCCCGGCAAAAGCCACGGCAGCGGCAGGCTCTACAGAGATACCCTCCATTTTTGCCAGGAAGTGCATCGCACGAAAAGCTTCTTCATCAGAGACGCTATCGATCAACCCACCACTGCCAGCCAACATTTTTTGACGCAAAGCCGTGTATGTTCTCCCTGGGTCACCAGTAGCCAAGGTGGCGATCATGGTATGCGGTGAACGAACCGGGGCGGCAGTATCCTGGTTTTGATGCCAGGCATGCACCATCGGCGCGCAACCTTCCGCCTGGATCATAGCAATCTGTGGGATTTTTTTGCTCAACCCCATGGTCTGAAGTTCCTTAAAGCCTTTGATGACCCCTAGAGGTCCCAGGCCACCACTGACAGACTGGATGTACCAATCTGGAATGCGCCATTGGTTGATACTACTTGTGTCTGTGCTGACCGTTTCCGGCCCGAGGATGGAAGTAAGTTGTTCTGCCACCTCGAACGCAATGGTCTTCATGGCTTCCACGCATGGGATCGAGCGTGCACCCAGGTCAAGGAAGAGTCCTCTTTGCTTGGCAAACTCGGCTGCCATTTGTTTTGCCTGGTCATAGGTTCCAGTGATCTTGACTACCTGTGTGCCGTAAATGGCAACTTCACGCATTTTAGCGGCTGGCACCAGGGAGGTGAGGAAAGCCCAGAGTTTGATCCCTGCGCGGGCTGCATAAGCGGAATAGGAGATGGCCACGTTACCGGTGGAGGCGCAAACCAACTCATTGATGCCAGCCTCTTTGAGGGAAGCGATCATCAAAGCTGCCTGGCGGTCTTTAAAGGAGGCAGTGGGTCCCTGTCGCTCATCTTTAATGTAGATATTGGGCATGCCCAGCATCAATCCGAGATTCTTTGCATGGATGAGTGGGGTTCCACCTTCGCCCAAGCATAGATCAGGGTTTGGCTCGCGGATGGGAAGGAGCTCACGGTAACGCCACAGATCAAAAGGGCGACCTGGGAGCAGAATGGGAAGACTGAAAGCTAAACTCTCATAATCATAGGTTGCTTCACGCCAAAATGAACCGCAATTCGGGCAGGTAGGGGACCCGGGCAAAAAGGGTGATTGGTGTCCGCAATCCTGGCAGACGGTTATGAAATGAGAGGCCATAAGTAAAATCTTCCGTTATTTGTTTTGTGATTTGATCTTGTTTAAAGATTGTTCAATATAGGCTAAAAGGTCATTTTCTTTGAGCATGCCTTTTGTAAAG
This sequence comes from uncultured Anaerolinea sp., assembly GCA_964634855.1. Classification (GTDB taxonomy): domain Bacteria; phylum Chloroflexota; class Anaerolineae; order Anaerolineales; family Anaerolineaceae; genus UBA6107. The sequence goes on along the minus strand of CAZWKK010000014.1, from coordinate 15,995 downwards.
AGGTGCTTATCAAACTCAGCCAACTGGCTCTGCTGCTCCGGGTTCAGATCAGCACCAGTGAGGATAATAACCGGGATCTGGTTCAGGCGCGGATCAGTGCGGAAAATTTCAAGCAGATCAAACCCATTCAGTCCTGGCATAAAGAGATCAAGAATGATGGCATCCGGGGTGTGTGAATTCAGTTCGTCCAGAGCATCTTTACCATTCTGAACAGGTATGACGTGATAATTACCGCCATTTTCGATCATTTTTTGCGTAAGGCGAAGATCACCGGCGTCATCATCAACGACGAGGACGTCATGGACAATACCGTCTTTGTCCAGGCGCTGCATGGCTTTGATGAGATCATCCTGCATAAAGGGTTTCACCAAGTAGTCAGTGGCACCCAGACTGAAGCCTTTTTCCTCTTCTTCCAATATGGAGCAAACCAAAATGGGGATTGAGCGAGTCTTTTCATTCGATTTAAGATCGCGCATCACCTGCCAGCCATCTTTTTCGGGCATCATGATATCGAGCGTGATTGCCATTGGATTGATCTCGATGGCCCGTTCCACAGCTTTGTTTGGGTGGGTCTCCGGAATAACCACATAGCCGCTGGTTTGTAGATAACGCTCATAGAGTGCGATCACCTGGGCATCATCATCGATGGAGAGGATGACGTTGTTCTCATGGGAAAGCTGGCTCAAGTCCAATTCGGTTTTAGGTTCATCCAACGGTAATGTAAAGTAGAAGGAGCTGCCTTTGCCCACTTCGCTTCTTAGCAGGCCAATGCGGCCGCCGTGCAACTCAACCAGTGAACGGCAAATGGAAAGACCAAGGCCGGTACCACCAGTTTTGCGGGTGGGGGAGTCATCGACCTGGGAGAAGCGCTGGAAGAGTTTGGGCTGGTCTTCTGGCGCAATGCCAATACCTGTATCACTGACGGTGATCATCAATTCTGGCTTGCCTTCAGGGCTACGATGGGTGGCTGCCTCAAGCGTGATGGTGCCTTTTTCTGTGAACTTGACCGCATTTGAGATGAGGTTGATGATGACCTGATTAATACGAATCTCATCTGCATTGACAGCAGGCAGATCCGTGGGGATCTTCTGGACCAGTTGAATGGGTTTGTCTTTGACTAGGCCTGAAGCGGTTGTGAGAGCACTATTGATCACATCGCCAATGCTGATCTTCTCCACCTGTAATTCCATCTTGCCAGCCTCAATTTTGGACATGTCCAGGATCTCATTGATCATGGTCAAGAGGTGAAGGCCAGAACTGTAGATTGAGGAAATATCTTGCTTTTGCACGTCATTGATCGGGCCATCAATGCCTTTGAGGATGACCCTGGAGAAACCAATGACAGAGTTCAGCGGTGTACGCAGCTCATGGCTCATGTTGGCCAGGAATTGGCTCTTTACACGATCCAGTTCGCGCATTTCTTCGACCGCCTGCTGAGAAACCTGGTAGGCGCGGGCATTATCAATAGCCACGGAGATCTGGTCGGTCAAAATTTGGAACACGGTCAATTCTGATTCTGTGAATGCATCAACTTGATTGGCATGCAGGTCGAGTGCGCCAATTACCTTGGAACCAATCTTGAGGGGCAAGCACAATTCTGAGCGAGTATCCGGCAGGGAGGAGTTGGCGTAGTAAAGCGGGCTTTGGGTGGTGTCATTGATCACAACAGGTGTTCCATTCGCCACGCATGAACCAATGACCGATTTGGAGCCGATGGCAACTTTGTGCTGCTGTTGCTTCATCTCAAGCCCAGCCCGACCAGTAGCTTCCTGAATCTGAACGTAGTTTTCAGTGGCATCCAACATGTAAATTGCTGAATGGTAAAAACCAAAACGGTCTTTAAGAGATGTAACGATACGATGCAGCAGCTCTTCTAGAGACAGGGTGCTTGTGGTATCACGGGCGATCTCGGCTGCCGCCTGCAACTCAAGGGCACGTTGCTGAGTTTCTGTAAGCAACCGTTGACGCTCAATAGCTACTGAAAGGCTATCGGCAACCACTTGTAAAGTATGCAAATCTTCTGGGTCAAATTCAACGGCTGAATTAGAAGTTGCTACAAGGACACCAATAGGTGTGGAACCCGCGGTCATGGGGATGAAGCTTACTGTTTGGCTGCCGAGGGAGGCAAAGAATTGTTTAGCCACTTCATTGAGGGTGGATTTCGCTGGATCTACGATGGTTTGAGGTTCATGTTTTGCAAAATTCACCTGTTCAAACAACTCGGAGCTCACGTTGGTATTTGCGGCAATGTATTGTTTGCTGTTAGTGAAGGTGCCGATGTAATCGTAGCCAGAGGCTTTCCCTTGCCGGGTAACGGAAGAAACGAAGAGGTGAACGGCACCTGCTTTTTGCGGCAAAGCGTTCTCACCGACCAGGGAGACGAGTTCATCAAAACTTGTGGAGCTGGCGATCCCGGAAGAGATCTTGTACAACAATTCAGTTTCTGCCAGCGCCTCTTGGGTACTTTCAAATAAGCGTAAGTTCTCAATGGTGGTGGCCATTTGGTCAGCCAGAGGGGGTAGAGAGCGGATCTCTTGCTCCAGGAAGCGATGTTTCACGATGGTGATCAAAACGAGCGCACCACCCTGTCTGTTGGCAGACCAAAGAGGAAGAACTGCCATGGAGTGGATATTCTGACGGATGAATATCTCCTTCAGATTCTGGCTGAGGCCGGAATTATTAATATCATCATAAAAGACCGGATTCTCAGACACAAAAACAGGCGCATAAAGTGATTGCAGATATTCCGTGCCAATCGGAGGTGGAGGCGTACCCGTGCCGCTGTAGTAGTTTGCTTCTACGTGCAGTCGGGTAATATTGCCATCTTCGTCGTAATCGAAGAGAACCAGAATACCGCGGTTGATGCTCTGGGAATGAACACCCTGGATCACAGAAGACACCATTTCTTGAACATCATTGGCCAGGGCCAACTGGTGAGAAGCGGTGTACAAGCCTTCAGTTTCTTCCAGGGTACTTTCCACCTGTTTCAGCAGCTCTTCACGGATTAGGGTGTTGGTGAAAGCGTCTGAACCAATACGCAAGATGTCGATCTCTTCTTTCTTCCAGTCATGCGGTTCAGAGAAATTCTCAAATGCAATGAAACCGATCTGGTTTTCTCCGCGCGGAACGGCCAGAAGGAGGAGTGAAGCGATCTTTTGCGCTTGCAGATATTTCTTTTCCTGGCCTTCGGCTGTATCAAGGGTAGACATGTGCCAACCTTGCAGACTCAGATCGTTTAGCCAGTTGGGGTAATCAGTGGCTATGAGACGGTCGATCAGCTCGCCGCTGATTAAAACATTGGCATCTGGCTTGGTAAAGGTTTCGATGGCTTTCCAAACCAGACCTTCTGTTTTTTCAAGAGAAGGTTCTGCATAATAAACGCGTTCACTAGAGGATGCAGTAGAGAAGTAGCGCAAGATCTCTGGTAGAGATTTGGTACCAGATTCACTCAAGAGAGCTACAGCACGGGTTACGTTGGATTGGTACAACTCACGCACTTCAATCGTCTCAAGCGCGGTGGACATACCTTCGAACAAGTCAGCATTTTCCAGAGAAGTTGCCATCTGGGTTGCCACGGTTGAAAGCAACTCGATTTGAACCTGATCGAATGCTCTGGATTTCTCAAAATCAAAAACTGTGATGATACCCATCACACGATCACCCGTAAGTAACGGAATGGCCAGCATGGATTTTGGCGATTTGTAAGGATGATCGAGAACTTCGTCACCCAGGTGAGCCCTGGGGTTGTCATTGAGGATCAACGGTGCATGGGAGCGTAAAATATCTTCCTGATAACCCTTGTGGGCTTTGCGGGTTGCAATCGGTTCTTGTTTACCATCTACAATGCAGACGGGGAAAGAGAACTCTTGTGAATCCGCGCTGTACATGCTGATGAGAAGGTTCTTTAGCTCAAGGGTCTGCTGGATCATGTTGGATACGAGCGGGAAGATCTCCTCACGGGAAACCAAACGGCTGAGGCGTTGACCGATCTCGTTCAGGGTGGAAAGGTCCCGGTTACGACGAGAGGTCATTTCTTCTGCTTTCACCCTTTCGCCCAGTTCCTTTTGAACTGTGGAATACAACTGCGCATTCTCGAGAGCCAATCCTAGTTGATTGGAGATCTCTTGCATCAATAAACGATCTTCCTCAGACCATTTTCGGCCGGGGTCGCTGGCTATCAGTTCGATCACGCCAGTTTTCTGGTTACGCAAATTCAGCGGCGCAGCCAGGATGGCCGGGTTTTCTTCAGTTGCCGGTGAGGAAACGACAACGTTTTCGGAAAAGCTGATGACAGCCTGCTGGGTCCAGACATTTTCGGCGGGTTTGAAAGTCTCACCTTCAATGGCCAGACCATTAATATCAGGTGTTGCGGCAGCACTCAGATCTCTTGTTTGAGCGCGATTGTTCGGTAAAGGTCCAAGGGGTGCCGTTTTGGATAATTTAATAAAATCAGGTGAAGATGGAGCAGGTTTTCTGGATGGGGTTTCAATTACACGGTTGCTGCGCCTCTTGCGTTTGATTTCCCTTTCGATACTCTCCAACTCCTCATCTGTAACTGGTTCAGCGGGAGTGGAAGCAATTGTTTCCTGTTCAACTGGGGCTACGGCCTCAGTTATAGATTGAGGGATTTCTTCTTCTACGTTGGTTTCGATTTTTGTTTCTTCTTTATTTTCGGCCAGGGGTTGCGTTGAACTTTCAGCCAAAGGTTTTTGTTCTTCAGGCGTGCTGTCTTCTTCTACCTTCTGGGCATTCAATTCATCGATCTGACGTTCCAATTCATCCAATGCATTAAAGGTATCCTCTGAAATGATGACCGGTTCAATTTCATCGGGAGTGGTAGAAGAAATAGGTTCTACTTCAAGCTTGGAAATGACCTCCATAACCGGTTGGATGACTGGTTGTTCAGCCTTTTCTTCGTTTGTTTCAACAAGATTCACAGGTTGGTCTGGATCTTCAACCAACTGCGAAAAACCTCGATAATTGCCAGCGGCCTTGTACACATGAAATCTAGCCAAAACGGTGGTCTGGCCTTTCTTTTCAATGTGCAGGTCCACTTCAAAAGGAAATTCATCACTTTGTAATTTCTCTAACAAGACCTTACGGTCAGCTTTGACAATATGGCAGTTCAAGAGCGGTGCGCCGATAAAATCGGCAGGAGTCAGGCCTAATACACCGGCAACATCTTCACTGCAGGCGGTATATATGCCATTGGCGTCTGTTTCCCAGGACCAACTATCAGCAGTGGTGACAGCGGGCACAAGCACATCATCAGCATCCTGGCTGGTGAGGTCAGCAAAAAGATTTTCCAGGCGATTATTGATCTTAGTTTTGGACATATTGAATGATCTCCTGTGCCAGAAAACGATATTGCAAAGCGGACCGACTCTTTGGAGCATGATAGATGATCGATTTTCCTACAATAGGACTTTCACGTAAGCGGGTATCGATCTCGATCACAGTCTCAAAGACACCTTTGGCGAAGGTGGTTCTAAGGTGCTCGGCCAATGTGCAATGGATGCGATTGCGTTTGTCAAACATGGTGAGCAATAAACGGTAGCGCAGCTTGGAATTGCCATTTGCGCGGATCTGACGGATAAGGGTCATCATGTTGCGCAGGGCGAATACCGAGTAGTATTCAGCTTGCGTTGGGATGACCAACAAGTCAGAAACCATGAGGGCATTTGTGGTCAATGCACCCAGGAAAGGTGGACAATCAATGAGGATGAAATCATAGGCTTCTTTGTGGGCATCCAAAAGGTTCTTAAGCAATAGGTTGTAGTTTGCCTTGGATGGGAAGAGTCGCTCAGCCAGACCAAGCTGATTATTGGCGGGTAAGAGGGACAAATTCGCATGATCTGTTGATTTGATGGCTTGCTCGAATGGAATGGCGTTAAGCAAGACATCTACCAATGAGGCGTTATTGGTGGCGTTTTCCTGCCCCAAAGAGAGGGATAAATTAGCCTGCGGGTCAAGATCGATTGCCAACACACGGTAACCCGATTCAACCAATGCCCCTGAGAGCGAAAGGGTTGTGGTGGTTTTGGCGACGCCGCCTTTTTCGTTTGCAATGGAAATTACCCGGGTCATGGTTAACCTCTTTGTACGTCGTTCTGGCTGGTACCAGAAGTGGAATCTGAGGAATTATTGGGCATGTTGATAACGATCTGAGCCTGAGAGGCGCCCAGGTGACGTTTCAACTCTTCCAGGGTGATCTGCAACATTTCTTGAGGATCATTGGTGGAGCGGATCTTACTTGTGATCTCCAAAACACGGCGCTCGCGGTCAGCACGGCGGATAGTCTGCTCAAATAAACGGGCACTCTCCAGGGTTTGAGCCACCTGGTCTGCCACGGTTTGAACGGTGAGGAGCTCGTTTTCACTCCAGGTGAACTCGTTACCTTCATTTACTTGCAGGTGGATCACGCCAATGGTTTCACCACGCAGGTTGATGGGAACTGCCAGGACAGAATGAGCTTTTCCGCCCCTTTCTGAAATGGAATACGATTTTGTAATGGGACGGCCCGAATTGAATACCATATCAATTTCTGGCAACTTTTCTTCAAAGGGGATCAGACCTTGAGGCGTATATTTATAGTTGTTGCTCGATTCCTGCTGTGCCTGTTTGGTCCATTCCTGGTTCAAGTATTGGCGGTGCAGGGTCTGAGCTTCTTCAAGGGCTTGCGCGGTATCTGCCAACAAACGGTTGTTGTTGATAGCGACGGAGATCTGGTCAGCCAGAGTGGTAAACAAGGCCACATCGTCTTCAGAAAATGCGTTGGATTCAATAGATTGAATGTCCAGAGCGCCAATGACGTTGTTTTCGATCTTCAGCGGTAGAGCCATTTCAGATTTGGTTTCGGGCAGGTCAGGGTTGTTAAAGAACACGGCGTCCTTACCTACGTCTGTTGCAATACGAGGCTGACCAGCACCGGTGACATAACCCACAATACCTACCTGACCCACGCGCAATTTATGTTGACGGCTGAGCATACGTTGACCACCCACAGAGTTAGAAGCACGCAGCACAGCAAATTCGCCGGCATCATCGATAAGGAAAATACCCACGTGATAGTAATTGAAACGGTCACTAATAAGGTTGGTCACTGAAGTCAGCAGGGATTCCAGGTTAGTGTTGGATACCACATTACGGGCCACATCAGCCACTGTTTGCAGTTGGCGGGAACGGTATGTAAGAGACTCATTTTGTCTTGCCAACATTTGGGTACGATCTTGAACGCGCTTTTCCAAGTTCTCGATGGATCCCCTCAATTGTTCAGTCATCGTATTGAATGAGCGTGCCAGACTACCAATCTCGTCTTTGGATCGGGCGTTCGCCTGTGCAGTGAAATCACCAATAGCGACCTTTTCAGCCGTCTGGGTGAGACCCAAGATAGGCCGGGTGAACAAGTTGGAGAAAAGGGTTACCAAAAAGCTGACCAGAGCGGCCACGAGGACTGCTAATTGGACAGATGATTTGGTTAGCGTTTCAAGTGAAGTTACCAGGGCGGTCTGCTCTTGCAAATAGACCAGGTACCAGTCTTGTGAAGAGATACGGGCGTACATGGCAGAATCGGGAATACCAGTTTGAGCCGTCTGCAGGTCGACCGTAAAGACGTCGTACGGGCTGATGGAACTCTTGAATAGAGCATTGTTGATCTCAGGAATTTCAGAGACGATCTGCCCTTGAGGAATGTATGAAGGCATACGATTCTGTGTGACCAATTCCTGATATTTGGCATTGGAAAGCGGGATGATGGAGTGATAAAGCTTGCTCGGGTCAGAAGCATCTGCCACGCGCATGCCATTGGCATCAACCAAGATCGGGTAGGAATGGCTACCAATAATGCCTGCCACCTTCAAGAGTTTATCCTGAACGATGCGGGCGTCATAGCGCAGGCGCAGGTACCCAATGATCTCTTTGGCATCATTGGTGATCGGTGCGATGATGTAAATGAAGGCGTCACGCGAATTCGGGATGAATTCAATGGGGGAAACATAGGGGCTTTTTGTCGCGGAAGATTCTTCGAAATAGTCCGTGTTTAATTCGGATTTACCTTTTAAGAGGGGTTCTGTATCGAAAATGTTGATACCCAGCAAATTGATAATGCCGTAAGAGGGAGCATACAAGCTCTCTTTGGTTTTCAGGGTGCTGAGCGTAGCACTGAGTTGTTGCTCCTGAAGGCTACCTTCACGCACATTTGGGCTGGTTTCCAGGTAGGCGATGACAGAAGGAAGTGAGGCCTCGGATTGCAGTGTGCTCAAGTTGGTGCTGAAAAAAGAATCAATCTGGTCAATTGAAAGCTGCGTGGCCATACGCAAAGATTCATTGGATTGCGTCTGCGATACCGTGGTCAACGTACTCACGTTTACGATGGAAAGCACGATAATTGGCGCTACGGTGATGAGCAAAGCGCCCATGATCAACTTGGTACGAATGGATAGAACGATCTGTCCCAAGAAGTACAGGCGGATGGCCATGACGCCCCAGACAACATCCAAAACAGTAATGACAATGTTCAGTACCACACTACTGGTTTGAGGAACTTGTCCAAGTACGTTGATCAGGGTTCCAGCCAGGGCACTAATCAAACCCAACGCAATGAGACTTTCGTTCAGCCAGCCGCTAGGGTTGAATGCTGCGAAGAAGAAAGCCGTCAAGATTGCGATCAAAGCAATCGGCAAACCATACACAAAAGAAATTGAGCCGGCTGCGATGGCCAATGAAATTTCAAATACAACAGCAAAGACGAAGTGCTTCACCCCTTGAGGGGCATCCCAGATCTTGGTGATGGCAAAAACGCCTATCAGACCTGTTAGGGTAAACGAACCAGATAACGCCAACAAAGACCAAACTTGCTGGGTTACGCCAAAATAAAATGCTACCAGGGCGCTGACCACAGAGAAACCAATGGCGATCAGAGAAAAGATGCGGTAATTCTTTTGCCTCTGATTGGCTTCAAGTAAAAATGTGTCTTGCGTATTTTGGTTGTTTTGAGTGGTCATTGGTCCTCTTATTCTGCGTTCTTCAACTGAATACGCACTTCATCGATACCAAGCGCGCGACCCAGCTCTGTGGCTGTTGTCCGCAGAATCGTATCAATATCTGAAGCGGAACGAACCCTGGAGGAGATCTCGCCCACCAGATGCTCTCTTTCAGCACGCTGTTGGTTTTGCTCAAGCAAGCGAGCATTCTCAAGAGCTACGGCCAACCGATCAGAGGCGTTTTGGGCTAGATCGGTCAGGTCCGAGGGAATGCTCTTCCCTTTATATTTAATGTTCATCACACCCAGCACCTGATTACGCAACACAATGGGCACTGCCAGAACCGATTCCGCTTCGTCAATATTCTTAGAAGCAGCCTGAGTTGTTACCACCTCACCAGATTCAAGGGCATTGCGGGTGATCTCGGTCTCATCGAATGATGGTTCCAGTGCATTTTCGCTGAATGTATAGGCAAGTTGTTGTTTAGAACCTTTGAGATGACTTTGCCATGAACCGCGGGTATAAGATCGAGATGATTCTTCGAGGCGATAAATGGTCTCATTGAGGTTGCTCAAGCGGAAGTTTTTATCGATGACCATTGAAAGTTGGTCGGTAATGGATTGCAGGATCTCAATATCTTCATCTGCAAAAGCCTGGATCTGGTCTGCATGGACATCAAGCGCGCCAAAAACGTTTTGGCCGATTCGCAGAGGCAGGGCAATCTCGGCTTTGGTGTTGGGCAGGGAAGTGTTTTTAAAGTTCGGAAATTCCGCTTCGATATTCTCGGAGATGATCGGCTCGCCACGGAAGATGGAAGAACCGATAACGCCTTCATCACGGACGCGAATGCGGTAGTTTCTTTCCATCAACATTTGGCCGGCATCGCCTGTGGCAGCTTTGAGTAAGGCATTCTCATTACGATTGTCATTGAGGTAAATCGCAGCATGGTAGTAGCCCAATTGCGACCGAATAAGTTCAACCGAGTCACGCAGCACTTTTTCGATATCCGTTTGCTGAGAGATCTCGCGGGAGATCTGGCGGGTGGTTACCAGACGGGAGCGGCGGCGGTCAAGTGTATTTTGGAAATCCAATAACTTGGTTGACAAAACAGCATTCTCGTTGGTCAGAGTCTCATCACGTTGGTAGGTGGATATGATGGAATTACGAAGGCGTTCAAAGTACTGAGAAGTTGATGCAGCGATGAGGAAAGTGGTGTAAAGCAAATTTACTGCGATGGAAATCCATTCGGTAATTCCGGTGGTCGCCTGAGTTGCCGTTTTAATGTTGATGATGGAGAAATAACTAAAAAAGCCAACCAGGGTGATTGTGAGTGTAGCAACAGAGAAAGGAATGATCCAAAAATTCTTTTCCAGCAACAGGGCTACGACAAGAACTGAGATAAAGAAGTAAATGAGGTTCCCAGCTGAGACCCCGGAGTTGATGAGGCTAAGTGTGCCCACCAAAAAATAACTGGCGGCAAGCAAATAAACACGCACCCGATAAGGCAACATACGAGCAAAAGTGATAATAAAGAGGATGGCATAAGCGATAACCACGCCAACCACAGAGAAGTAATTTGCCGCCTGGATGGAAGTGTACATATTCAAGAAGAAGAGCACAGTTCCAAGAATGAGGCTGCCGTTGAGCAAATTTTGCAGTAATTGCTCATTTGCTTTACGGATCTCATGCAAACCAGTTCGTGTGGCAATTGTCTGAGAAGATGCAGTATTTGGGTAGCTCGTATTCGTCATCTTTTACCTCGCCGGTTGCTTGAGAGTAGACCGGGATTCGTAATCTTCGGGGGGAAGCAATGAAATGGATGCTTCTGAGACCGAGGGCAGCTTTCCAAATTCGACCACAGCTGTTTTCAAGATCTCCTCAATGGTCAGAGAGCGGGAGAACTGCTCGGAAAGGTCATTCAGTTTTTGCTCTTTGGCAGCAGAACGCTGTGTTTCTTCGAGCAAACGGGCATTTTCAAGAGCGATGGTGGTTTGGGTGGAGACCGAATTGAGGAATTCCACCTGTTCATTGGTCATCTCATTGCCGATGACCTCCAGGCTGATCTCACCGATGACCTCATCACGCAGGTAAAGCGGAACTTTGACGGTCTTGACCTCGTCTGTGGGGGCAACGGTAACATCTGGATTCTCATAGGTCAAATTCAGATCACCATAGGTTTCAAGGGTGGAACCCCAGGCTTGTTGAATGTAAGCTTTGTTCAAGATACGGATCTCATCCAACGCTTTTTGAGTGCGCTCAAAGGCTTGTTCTTTTTCCAGGGCGATTGCCAAACTGTCTGCAATACTTTGCAGTACCAAGATGTCTTCTTCATCAAATGCACCCTGCTGCGTGGATTGAATGGTCATGGCACCAAACAAGTTATTAGGGGTGGTGATGGGCAAAGCCAACTCCGAATGGGTGAGCGGCAAAAGTGGGTTATCGAAGTGAACTGCCTCTTCACCAATATCCAAAGCGATCCTGGCCTTACGGGTTTGCGTAGTCCAACCGATCATGGAATAACCGCCTACGGCCAAGCGGTGACGGTTGGCCAACATTCTACGACCTGCCTCGCCGGTACCATATTGCAAAACGGCGAACTCTTTCATGGCGTCCACCAGGAACACACCGACGTAATACAGATTGAACTGATCTTTTACAGATTCGCATACCTGACGGATCATGATCTGAGAATCGAGAATGGAGGAGGTGGCGCGGGTAATTTCTGCAGCGGTGTGGAGCTGACCAATACGACGCTCCAACAGGGCAGTCTGCTGCTTCATCTGACCCTTTAATTCATTTTGTTCCAGGGTGACGGCGTTCATCTGCCGTTGGGTAGTGATGAAATGATTCTTTAAGGAACTGATACTAAAGTTCACCACAAAGCCGGCCAATAACACAATGAGCATATCGATTGCCAGCGAGTTGATGGATGAAGCCAGACCCATGCCAGAGATGAGGTTGGTGAGGCGCAGAGTGCCCCAGAAGAGTAAGGTAGTGATGCTGAGCACAAACCCCACGCGAGATGGACCCTGGTAGAGCAGCGTGGTGGAGAGGAACGAAAAGACAAGCAGCAGCATAAGGGCCAGACCGCTCCAACCATTTTGGAAGTAAAGCATGTTGGCAAAGGCAAAGATCAAAGCCAATGCAACGATGGAGCGCGCCCAGTAGTTGATCCTTCTCATTGCGAAGAAGACTATGGAGAAAAGGACAAAAACCAGATAGCCTGCCAAATAGCCCCAGTTGGGAGACTGAACGTTGGAGAAATAGGAGATCAAAAAGAAGATCGCACCAGTGAGTGCACTAACCATGAACAACGTGTGGAGAATGCGTTCCTGCCAGACCTTAAGCTGATCTTTGGCATCGATGCGATCCGGGATGGTAAAGGGAGAAAGAGAATGGAGATACTGCATTATGATTGCTCCTTCTGGGTTTCACCCTGGAACTTGGGATTGATCTCGATCGTGGCTTTGCGAATGTTCAAAGCGCTGGCAATTTCCGTGACTGAGGTCTTCATAATGGTTTCTATATCCACAGAGCGTCTGATCTTGTCTGTGATCTCAAACAATTTCTGTTGCCGTTCAACCTGCGAACGAACCTGATCCACCAGCTCGATGTTTGAAATAATGGAAGCAAGGTTGTTTGCCAGGGTGGTGACAAAGTCGACATCGTTTTCATCAAACTGGGCGACTTGAGTGGATTCGATGTTGATGACACCGATCAGACGATCACTGAATGAAACAGGGACGGCCATCACTGAGTTTGAATCAACGCTGATCGGGTAATAAGCTGGGTCGGTCTGTACTTCCTGCACCATCAATGGTTTACGGGTTTGGGCAGCTTTACCGATCAAACCCTGACCAAATTGATACTTGCTGGCACCAATATCAGATCCAGGGTAGCCGGCAGAAGCCTGAACGATCAGCGCGGCGTTATCCACATTGCTCAGGTAGGCTATCCGCTCTTCTGGCAGAGTGGTGTGCAGGGTCTCAATGGCGGTGCGGATGGCATCTTCAACCGTGTTGGCCTGCACGTTGACATCTGTAATACGGTGCAACAAACGGTGACGAGAAAGGGTTTCAATGGTGTTGGTGAACAGTTCAGCGTTCTGAACAGCCACAGCCACCTGGTCAGCCAAAACCTGCAAAATGTTGATGTCTTCCTGGCTGAAGGCGTTGTATTTGGTAGATTGCACATCCAGGGCACCCAGGACGGAATCACCGATCTTCATGGGGATGGCCAGCTCAGAACGGGTCTCTGGCAGCAACGGGTTGGCGTAGTAGTTGGCCTCTTTGGTCACATCACCGATCACGACTGGCTCGCCTTTACCGGTAGCCTGACCCACGATGGAGGAGGAACCGACGGCTAATTTGTGGGCACGAGCTTTTAGTTGCGCGCCAGCTTCGCCGGTGGATTCACGCAGGACGGCGAATTTGCCCAGCGGATCGATCATAAAGATGGACGCGTGATAGAAACCAAACCGTTCCTTGATCAATTCCACAGAGCGGGCTAGAGTATCGCCAATATCCATGGAACCAGAACTTGACTCTCGAGCGATCTCAGAAGCCGTCAACAATTGATCAGCGCGGCGACGAGCCAGGGATTCTGCGTTGACCAAACCGGTCACATCTTCGTGAATACTCAAAAGACCGTGTAAGGAACCATCGGGTGAATTGAGGGGCACCTTGGAGGTCTTAACCCACTCCACCTCACCGGTAGGTCTGTTCCATTGTTCCTGTACGTTTAACAATGGACGTTGGGTGGCCAGTACCTCTGCATCACTTGTGAGTGTGGATTCTGAACTTTCAGTGCTGAAAGTAAAGGTATCGGGTTTACCGATCAATTCTTTTTCCTGGTTGTAGCCCACATATTGAGCGAAGGCTTTACTGACGGTGACAAAGTGATTATTCTGATCTTTCACCGCCACACGAGAAGGCAGGTTTTCCAAAAGGGAATTTAATAGGAATTGCTGCCTGTCCAGATTGGTACGGGTGGTAGTGAGCTTGTGTAATAACTGTTCTTCATTAATAACCGCCGCGATCTGTGCCCCAACAAGTTCCATCATGGTGAGTGAAGCATCATCAAATCGATTGGCTTTGTTCAAGTCAAACACGATGAAGGCTCCCAGGATCTGCGGCCCGTTGAAGAGGGGAACTCCCACGACAGAACGTGCAGTGCGTTGGAAGGAGGAAGATTCGATGATGCGCTGGCCAGATAAGATTGCATCTGCGACCATGGCCGATTGACGGCTGCGGATGATGCTGGTGATGAGATCGGAGGAGTAATCGTATTTGTCCACCGCGATCAGTTCTTCGTCGAAGAAGTAAGGGATCTCGATCTGTGATTGGTCGCTATCGTTGATGGCGATCACCAGACCAAATCCTTCACCGAGGATGGAGTTGATCTTTTCGTGAATGGCTGCGAAAGTGTTATCGCTTTCTTTGCGTGTAGCAATCTCAGTAATATTTCTCAACAGGTCAAAGCGCTGGGCGTCTGTATCAAGTTGTTGAATGTACTGAATACGCTCCAACGCTGCACCGAGTGAGCCAGCCAGGTTGATGTATGGTTGCACCTGATCTGCGGTCAATGGTTCATCAGAACGAGAGCCGATTGCCAGCAGGTGTTTGAGCTCTTTTCCTTCAAAGATGGGGATAATGGCGTCTGAAGAGCATCCGCGACGGCCAAAGTGGGCGTTGAGGTTACTGAAATCGGTGAGGTACTGGAAGTTTGTGGTGATCTCTGTTCCCTCGTTGCCCAGCTTGGTAAGCGCTTTGGCAAAGGGGATGGACGTGCCCAGAATGGCGTCATCGATGGGGGTGGATTGCAAATCGCCAATATTGACGATGGTCACATCTTCCTGGTTTACATCCAGCAAGAAGGCTGCCAGATCGGTTTGTTTGAAGAGATTGGTGAAACTGCTATAAAGTTCTTCTTTATTATTTGCCTGAATGATCTCACGGGTAGCCTGGTAGAGCAAAATGGTTTCTTGGTAGTTGGTCTGGGTTGATTCCAACAGGGCAATGTTCTGCAAACCGGCTTCGATCTGACGGGTAATGATGAGGAAAGCGGGAATGGCTTCAACATCAAAGCCATTAACCGTTTCTGTCTGGATGTTCAAAACGGCGGTCGGTTTACCATTGAGCAAAATGGGAATGGCAAAATCAGATTTGGCTGATACCAAACGGGAATCTGCTTTCAGCTTGGGGCGTTCGTTGGCGATGTCTTGAGAAAGACGGGATTCATTGTTCTTGGCCACCCAACCGACCAGAGAGGTGTTATCCAATGGCAACACCAGGTTGCGCTGAGGCATGCCCTCGCTTACCTTGGAAGAATCTGCAACCAGACGCAGGTTTTTACCCGCAGCATCGAGCGAGTAAATGGCGGCGTAGGTATAGCCCAATTTTTCTGTGACCTGGTCCACGGTCTTCTGGAAGATCTCGTTGTGGGTGGCAGATGCCACAGCCTGTTGACCGATCTCCAGGGAGGTACGCAGACCCTCTGTACGGGTGGCTACCCTGGACTCCAGGTTTTGATAGAAGGTGGAGAGTTGATCCACCATGTTGTTGAAGGAGTTAGCCAACAAACCGATCTCGTCAGAACGGGTGATGCTGGCTTTTTGCGAGAAATCGCCGTTCGCGTAGCGGCGGGCTTTGTTAGAAAGATCTACCAACGGGTTGACGATTTGGCGAGTGGCGAAGAAAGCGATAAGGCCGATAATCAAAAGGGTCGCAGCTAACAAAACGAGCATGAAGTTCAGCAATGGTTGTAATTGGCTGAAAACGGAACTGGTTGGCACCTCAAAGACATACGTTCCGTTGAAACTACTCATTTTTTTGATATATGAGAAAACTTCATTGTTCGATTGATTGATGTAAGTGTAATTCTTACCGTAACCGCTATCTTTCACAAACTGGTCAAGTTTGGTCTTGAATTCCGGCTGGACCTGAACGGTTGAAGGTACCTGCATAACCGGGTTGATGGAGACGATCTGCCCATCGGTGGTGATGTAAAACACGT
>CAZWKK010000013.1:16910-19181 GCA_964634855.1 uncultured Anaerolinea sp. | reverse complement strand
AGCAAAACTGCGATTGATGAGGGCTTTGTTGTACAGCTCGGAGATATTCGCACCCTGATCCATAAGATCCGCGGCTATGCGTAAAGAAGCAGAGGTGGTGTTGGAGGTACGGAATCCTATTGAGTCACTGAGGATGCCTGTCATAAGCGCCCTGGCCACATCTTGGGTGATGGGGTACCCCCAGGCCGGTAGCTTTTGTGCCAGGATCGCACTTGTAGCCACGGAAGACGGTTCTACCAGGTTCAGTTCGGCGAAGTTCTCGTTGGTGATGTGGTGGTCGATCACGATGCCCACCGTCTTACCATCCAGAACGCCCCCGGTACGTTTGAGGTCAGAACAATCTACTACGATGTACAGGTCACAATCAGCGCTGAAGCTGCGCTTGATTAATTCGCTGCCAACCAAATGTCTAAAAGAATTGGAAACGCCATCTTTGAGGACCATTTCCACTTGTTTCCCGGCGGCCTGTAATGAAAGACCCAACCCAAGCACCGATCCGATAGCATCGCCATCGGGTCGAATGTGGGCGGTAACACCAATGTGTTGCGCCTGGTCAATTTTCTGTTTGATCAGATTTTCAGTCATCAAGGTGTCCGAATGTTACTTCTTCTGATCAGAATGCAGAGATGCAATGATTCGCTCGATACGATCCGCTTTTTCGGGCGTGACATCCCAATGAAAGCGCAAGCGGGGAAAAGCGCGCAGATCGATACGTTCTGCCAGCGTTTTTCGTAAGAAACCTGAAGCATTTTCCAGTGAAGCGAGCACTTCTTTGGAACGAACAATTCCCTCTACAGCAGAAACATAGATCTCTGCATATGAGAGTTCACGGTCAACTTTCACTTCAGTAATGGAAATTCCTTCCAAACGCGGATCGTGGATCTCGCCTTTGGCCAGCATTTCAGATAGTTCCTGGCCAATCCGGTCGCTAATTCTTTTTAACCTCAAAGGTGAAGGCATATGATCAATCCTGTCTTTAAAACCGTTCTATTTTACATTTTTTTCCAGGGTATAACACTCGAGCACGTCGCCTTCGACGATTTCATTATACCCTTTTAAGGAGACGCCACAATCAAAGCCCTGGCGCACCTCTTTTACATCATCCTTCTCATGTTTAAGAGAGGAGATCTCGCCTTCAAAGATGGTATTGCCGTTGCGGATGAGGCGGATCTTGGCATTTCGGCGTAACTCACCGCTTGTCACACGGCAGCCAGCGATATTGCCCACTTTGTTGATCTTGAAAACGGCGCGTACGGTTGCCTGCCCCACTTTTGTTTCTTTGAACTCGGGTTCCAGCATACCTTTAAGTGCTTTTTCAATGTCTTCAGTCATACGGTAGATAATATCGTAAAGGCGTACGGATACACCCTCGCTCTCGGCCAGGTTACGAGCGGCGCTATCAGCCTGCACATTGAAACCCAGTACGATCGCTTTGGATGCAGCCGCCAGCATAATATCATTTTCGCTGATATTGCCGGTCTCGGCCTGTAAGATGTTGATCTTGATATCGCCCTTGCTCAGGTCTTTGAGTGAGTTGACGATCGGATCCAGAGAGCCCTGCACATCAGCTTTGAGGATGAGGGCCAGCTCGCGGACCTCGCCAGCCTGGAATTTCTCAAAGAGCTGTTCCAGTGTGGCTTTGGGAGCGGCAACAGAAGTTTCTTGATTGGCCAATTTCTTGGCATCGATCATGGCACGGGCTTCCTTCTCAGAAGGAACCACCTGGAAGACCTCGCCAGCAGAGGGAACATCACCCAACCCCATGATCTGTACAGGGGTCGAGGGGCCAGCACTGCGGATGGGCTTGCCGTGGAAATCGAACATGGCGCGTAATTTGCCGTAAGTCTCACCGGCCAGAATGGTATCACCCATCTTGAGAGTGCCATTCTGAACCAGCAGAGTGGCGATGACGCCTTTGGCTTTGTCCAGAGAGGCTTCAATGATGGTGCCAATGGTCTTGCCATTGGGGTTGGCATGGATCTCCATGCTATCGCTGACGAGGAGAACTGCTTCAAGCAGGTCATCGAGGCCAAGTTTTTGTTTGGCAGAAACGGGTACAACCAGGGTATTGCCATCCCACTCATCTGGCACCAGACCGGCTTCAGCCAGTTGATGTTTGGTGAAATCGGGGTTGGCATCTGCGCGGTCGATCTTGTTGAGGGCAACGATGATGGGAACACGGGCAGCCTTGGCATGGGCAATGGCTTCACGCGTCTGCGGCATGACGCCATCGGTGGCAGCCACCACCAGGATCACGATATCAGCACCCTG
>CAZWKK010000013.1:13871-16810 GCA_964634855.1 uncultured Anaerolinea sp. | reverse complement strand
AGAGGAATTTCACCCTCCTCCTCGGTCGGTGCGTCTTCTGCAACCTGTTCTTGTACTGCCTCAAAACCTAATTCAGAACCAACGATCGCTGCGGTGTCGAAATCAACAATTTGATTAATATTGGCCATAACCCCATTCGACATCAAGATCTTGATGACCTGAATCGGGCTTGCTTCCATTAATTTGGCTAAGTCTCTAACTGTTATACTGGCAGGGAGTTCAATACGCTTCTGTCCATTTTCGCCCATAATTCACCTCCAAAAAATGTGCCCCCTGGTAAGCTACCCTTGCGGATAGACAATAATCCATTTTGAAATCTTGTTGACCAGTCGGTGTCTTGAGCAAAAATGAGACAGGTTTAGAGGTTCATTTCAGGATCCTCAGGTTTCGGTCCATTTTTGAGATCTTCTGCTTCTGTTTCGACGGGCAACGTTTGCATGTATTCGGTCAAACGTTGCCTGTCTTCCACAGTAAGCTCAGTTTTCAAGGCATGAGCGATTGGTCCTTTTAAGGCAGATTGCCAACAAGAACGAACGCCGTGAATGTAGGCACCCCGTCCGGGTGCTTTTCCGGTCAGATCCACCACCACACCTTCCGGGCTGCGCACGATGCGTACCAGGCCTTTTTTGGCCAGAACCGTGCGGCAACCAATACAGGTGCGCTGGGGAATATGTTTCGTCCGCTTAGGCTGCTGCTTTGTCACCGTTCCTTCTCGCTAAACTAACTTTCCCAATCCCAGCCATCATCGCCGCGTTTGTGTTTCTTGCGGGCTATTGTCAGATCGCGGTCTGGGTCATACGTCACTTCGACGTGTTTACTCTTCTTCTTATTGCCCTTCTTTTTGTCACCCGATTCGTCAGTTTCTTCTTCGTCTACGACCCGATCCAATACTTCGGGGCGCATTGTGAAGATCTCTTCCAATGACGGTTCTGCTTCGGGTTCAACTTCTTCCACAACGCCGGGTTCAACCGTTTCTTCGGGTTGAGCAACCATAGTTTCTTCGACAGCTTCAGCCACCACAGGGGCAGCTTCGACCACAGGAGCTTCCACCTTGAGGGTGGTAGCTTTCTCAGCGGCAGCTTTTTCTTCTTCAAGCTGAGCATCGAGGGTAGTCATCAATGCGTTGATGCTATCCATCGCCCGAGGGCCAAGGCCCTGCAAGCGCAGAATGCTGTCTGAATCAACTTTCATCTGAATGGCTAATTCACCAGAGGTGGAGTAGCCAGCTTCTTGTAAGATGTATGCCACATGTTCTGGTAAACCGCTGTCCAGAATGTTTGTGCTGAAGGCAGCCGTGGGGATGCCTTTTTTGAGTTCAGCAAAGCGATCTTCTTCTGCCTTCTTCTGTTCGGCGGTCTTGGTGGTGGCTTTGCGCTCCACACGGTCAACAAACTTGGCCATGAAGTCGTATTCTTCAGGGGTTAGCGGGCGACCTTCGGCTTTGCGCGAGAGCAGCTCTTCCATGCGGGTAACGCTCTCGGTTTCAGCGGCAAGCAAAGCGGTGAGGGTGGAATCTGTTTTGAGCTTGTTCAATGAGTCACTGGCAGCTTCTGGCAGGCTCTTGATATCAATGCGCCAGCTGGTCAATTTAGCAGCCAGGCGGGCATTCTGTCCGTCGCGGCCAATGGCCAGGGAGAGCTGATCTTCAGGAACGACCACGGTGGCAGTTTTGCCGCCGGAGCCTTTTTGTTCGTTCAGGTACACGCCATTGACGCGGGCAGGGGAGATGGCTTTAGCAATGAATAAAGCTGGATCGGGGTTCCATTCGATAACGTCGATCTTTTCGTCATGCAGTTCTTTGACGATTGCCTGGATGCGCACGCCGCGAATACCTACACAAGCGCCGACGGGGTCGATCCCTTGCTGGGTGGCAGAGACGGCCACTTTGGCACGTTCACCCGGCTCACGGGCAATGGAACGGATCTCAACGATTCCGTGGAAGATCTCAGGAACTTCATTCTCCAACAGGCGGCGCAAGAAATTGCGATGGGTGCGGGAGAGGATGATCTGCGGACCACGCTGGTTGTCTTTGACTTCAGAGACCAGGGCGCGGACGCGTTCGTGGATATGGAAACGCTCACCGGGGATCATTTCTTTGCGGGGCATGCCAGCTTCGGTCTTGAGCTCAAGGCCGATGGTCAGACCTGTGGCACTGACTGCCTGCACCACACCGCTGACGATCTCACCCACCTGTTTTTCGTAGTGAACGAGCTGAGCCTGGCGCTCGGCGTCACGAATGCGCTGCTGAATGACCTGACGTGCGGTCTGAGCAGCCACACGGCCAAAATCGGCCGGGGTAGCATCGACAAGAACCAGACTGCCAAGTTCGGCATCAGCATTGTACTTTTGCGCTTCAGCCAGACTGACTTCGGTGATCGGGTTCTCAACATCTTCAACAACTTCTTTCTCTGCGAAGATGGTGATCTTGCCGGTATCGAGATCGATGGACGCCTCAACACGGCGAGCCACGTCGGTTTTAACCGAACGGTTATAGGCCGAGATGATCGCCGATTCAAGCGCCTTGATGATGATCTCTCGTGGGAGTCCTTTCTCTTCAAGGACTTCATTGAATGCCAGGGTAAATTCGTTCTTCATGTTCCTTAATCTCCACCTGATTCTTTTTGTAACAGGTTACATAATAAGAAAAGTGGGGGTTGCCCACTTTTCGGTGACGACATTTGCGATTTCACTTACATTAAATATTCTATCATGACTTGGCGTTTTGTCAACTCATGAAGCGGCAGTCTTCTTCTTTTTAATGCCATCACTGATGGCAAACGGCAGGTAGAACAGGGTAAATAGTACGGCTGCCATGGCTTCTTCTACTAGCAAATACCATGGCCAGGGGCCGAGCACATCCAGAAGACTGGCGGTTTCTGGTTTGTGGGCAGTGAACATGTAATTGCTGCCGATGGCCTGATTGATAAAGAAGAGGGCGA
>CAZWKK010000013.1:7635-13771 GCA_964634855.1 uncultured Anaerolinea sp. | reverse complement strand
ACACTGCATAAATGCAATGGCAGCATGGTCTGAATGTTCCAGGTGCCATTGACGTAGTTCCATAAATGCCAACCAAATTCATTGACAAGAAGAATGATCGCCATGCTCCAACGGGTGATCATTTGTGCCTTTTCATTTGGATGCTTGCGCAGCCAGAAAAAGAACACGATCAGTAGGAGTAATACAGCGATTGCTACTAGGTGTTGCAAAGAGAACAGTTGGAATGGGGGACCAGAAAAGTCTTTGCCAAAGAAGTTATCCATGAGTTCCTCTTGCCTGAGTGAGATAAGGTGATTTCTTCATTTTAAATGCAAATGGCTACCAGCGAAAGCGAATTTATTTACGGTATAATATTGGCTATGCCAAAAAAGAAAATTGAAGAGACTGTGCCGATGAAAAAGATAACACCTTCTGAAGAGAATAAACCCTCTTCTGATAATTCCGTTCCGGAAGTTACTGTACCAGTTAAAGCAGCGGCAAAACCGCGTAAGACGACAAAAAAAGCGGATGCGAGCGAAGCCCCTGTTCAGTCAGAACCCGCGTCTGAGCCTGAAGAACAAGCCCCTGTAAAAACCAAAAGGGCTGGTTGGGTTTGGTTGGGTATTCTAGCCATGTTTGTGATCGCGGCTTTGGGGGCTGGAACTGGCTACCTCATGGCGATTGAGGCCAGGAAGAGTGCGCAAGAAACACAAATCCAGATCCTTTCCACCACTCAGTATGAATTGAGCCTTCAAGATATTAAAGACAATAATTACTCCATGGCAAAACGTCGCCTGGAATATGTGATCCAGATATACCCCAATTACCCGGGTGCTGCCGATAAACTGGCAGAGGTAATGGTGCAGATGGCCCAAGCGGGGAATACCTCCAGCCAACCGGTTGAAATTGCCACTGCTGAACCCACCAAGGATACCCGTGGGGCTGCGGCTATCTTTACCACGGCAAAAGAACAATTGGCTGCTCAAGATTGGCGCAGCCTTTATACCTCCATCAATTCGTTGCGAGACCTTGATCCAAGCTATCAGGCTGTACAGGCTGATGGTCTGTATTACATGGCCATGCGCAATATGGGCATCATCAACATTAGCAATGGCAACATGGAAAAAGGTTTGTATGACTTTTCAGTTGCAGAGAAGATTGGCCCTTTGGACGCAGATGCTGAATCTTACCGCACCTGGGCGCGAATGTTCCTCAATGCAGCAGCCGGATATGAAGTGGTATGGAGCCGTGCAGTAGATGGCTTTTCCACTTTATACAACATGGTCCCAAATATGATCGATTTCAACGGCATCACTGTGCGTGAGTATTACGCCCGTTCTTTGGCCGGTTATGGTGATTATCTGCAATCGACTTACGATTGGTGCGGTGCCGTGACCAAGTATGAAGCCAGCCAGGGCATTATGTCTCTGCAACGGGTGATCGATCTTTTGCCGGATGCCCGCGAGAAGTGTGCCAATCCGCCACCAACGCCCACTCCGGAAAGCACACCAACCCCCTAGAAAAAAATATCGCCTGAGAGATCAGGCGATTTTTTATCTATTCAGCCAGGTGGCCGGTCAGATCATGGGTCATTGAACCGGTGATCTGGATTGGGAAGAATTCCCCTTCTTCCAGTTCATCTTCGATGATGACCAAACCATCGATCTCAGGTGCATCCCTAAAGGAGCGCCCTACAGAGATGCCGTCGCCTTGACCTTCGATCAGTACATCCAATGTTTTCCCGATCCATTTTTGGTTGCGACTGAGCGAGATCTTTTCCTGATGTTTCATCAGGCGCTCCAACCGTTCCAGTTTTACTTCCTCTGGAACCGGGTCACCCAACGGCTCGCTGGCTGTGCCGGGCTCGAATGAGAAGGTAAAAGCGCCTACATGGTCGAACTGGATGACATCCAGGAAATTGAGCAAGGTTTGAAATTTCGCTTCAGTCTCACCCGGGTATCCCACGATGAAGGTAGTGCGCAAGCTGAGATCTGGCATAGCGGTACGCATCTTCTCGACGGTCTTAAGAACCCAGTCAATATCTGAAGGGCGTTTCATGCTCTTTAACAGTTCGGGGTCGGCGTGCTGGAGAGGAATATCTAAATAATGCACGATCTGCGGTTGGCTGGCCATGACCTCGATCAGATGATCGGTCACATAGCCGGGGTAAGCATAAAGCAAGCGCACCCAGGGGATCTGAGGGATCTGAGGAAGCATAGTCTCCAGCAAAGTTGCCAAACCATCTTTCATACCCAGATCATGGCCGTAGTCGGTGGTGTCTTGGGCGATCAGGTTGATCTCTTTGACGCCCCAACTCTGCAGTTGTAAGGCATCTCGTATCACCAGATCTGGCGGCCGGCTGACCAAAGTACCCTTGATGAGCGGAATGGAACAGAAGGCACAGGGCCGGCGGCAGCCATCGGCAATCTTTAAGTAGGCGCTGGCACCCTGAACGGCTACCCGATTGGTGCCTTTTTCATCCGTGCCAAGAGCGGGCGCATCAGGTAAATGGTAACGCGGTTGTTGCGGCGTCTGCCGTACTTCAGCAATGACGTCCAAAATGTCCATCCAACGCCGGGTACCAATAAAGCCATCTACTCCGGCGACTTGCTCAGCCAAAAGCTGGCGGCTGCGCTCAGTAAGGCAGCCAGCTGCAATGAGCATTTGACCAGGTCTCTTTTTGGCAGCCAACTCTTTTAATGTATCGTAAGATTCCTGCCGGGCCGGGGAGATAAAGCCGCAGGTGTTTACGATCATTACTTCTGCCTGCGAAGGCTTTTCAACGGGTTGGTAGCCCTGCTCGGTTAATATTGCACCCATCGATTCGGAATCGACGGTGTTCTTGGCACAGCCAAGTGATACCAGATAAAAGGTTTTTTCTCTCATGGGTTTGTTGTGGGAGCGAATGGTGTGATCGTTTGAGTGGGTAATTCTGGCGTATTGGTCAGAATTGGCGTGGGTTGAGGGGTAAGGGTGGCCTGCATGGTTACAGTGGGGGTGGGGGTATAAGCTGCCGTCAGATCGTTCGATCCGGTTGCGGTGAATTCCATATTTACCAGTTGACCAACAATGCCCAAAACACCCAGATCGGTCTGGTTGTAATACACCTGCAATGCAGATGCATCGCCAGCAACTAGCGTGATCTTGGTATTGCCGCTGTAAGAATAAACGTTGCCAGGGACGGCTCTGCCCAGGAATTGTTCTTTTCCATCCACAGTTACCTGCATAAATGCGCGGCGGCGAACGGAAATGACCACCTGGATGGGACCTTCGCCGGGAGCGGCCAAAGTACCCTGCAAGTTGAGATCTGGGGTGAAGGCTACCACACCGATACCGTTGGGGTTGGCCGGGATCACCGTGACATCATCGCCACTGGGGGTACCGCTGGAGAGCAAAATTTCTGAAATGGGGATTGCGGTTGCCTGATTGTTCTTTGAACTACCAAGGTTCATCAATTGGACGGATCCCCAGATGATCATGACAAAGAAGACCAGAAACATACTGACAGAAAAGATCAATTGAGGGGTCAATAAACGGCGCCAGCCTGTGATTGGTTGCCTTGTCTCGGTCACAGGTAAAGGAATGCCTGCTTCAGACTCTGGCAATGATTCAAGACGCTTTTGCTGCAGGGCATCTGCAAAGCGTGAAAGATACCCCTCAGGGTTGAGGTTCATGAACGCGGCATAATTGCCCACCATTCCCCGGCCCTGCACAGTGGAGGGTAGATCATCCAGGTTGCCTTCTTCAATGGTGTACAGGTATATCTCGCGGATCTTGGTCTGGCGTTCAACGTCCTGCAGAGACAGGCCTAGTGATTCCCGTTGTTTACGCAGATCAGTACCGATGCTTCGGTACATAGCCTGGTAGGTTGGGTTCGCCCGTACGGACGAGCTGGTTTCTGCAGGTTTTACAGACTCAGAAGCTGGCAGTTTCCCGTTCGCCAGGTCCTCTTTTTTGATCACCTGGTAGGGAATCTTATCCGTCAGTTTTTGGAAGCGGCCTTTCAAATTCTCTTTGAGATCATCCAACCCGTCGCTGAGGCGAACACTGCCGCTCTTCACAACCTCGTCCAGTTTTTCTTTGAGATCTATTTCAATGATCTTTTTTGCAGGCTCGGGGGTTGGTGCCTCACTGAGTTGCGCTTCTGCAGGTTCAGGCGTTTGTGATTCAAGTAGGGCGTAGGGGTCAAGACCCAAAAAATTGGCGTACAGCCGGATGAACCCTCTGGCCTGCGCCAAAGAGGGTAGCGCGGAGAGTTGATCGTTTTCAATGGCTTGCAGATAATTGATGCGAATCTTCGTCTCAGTAGAAACTTGTTCCAGGGTGAGCTTTTTTTCTTCGCGTCGCAAGCGTAAGGTGGTACCGGTTGTTTGTTCCATCATGGTGTCTATTTTATACCAAAAAACCGGCCAGCCAGCCCCCAGGCTGAATTGGCCGGTTTTTATTCAGATTTGAAAAAGAACTACTCTGCTTTTTCTTCAGATTCTGCAGCGGGTGCAGCTTCTTCTGCGGGGGTTTCAGCCACAGGTGCCTCAACAACAGGAGCGGCTTTGGGGGTTTCTTTGACCATAGGAGCTTCACCTTCGCGATAGACCATAACTTTCACTTTCGGGGTGAGGTCAATGGTCAGGCGAACATGAGCGGTGTGCTCACCCAAGGTGCGCACAGGTTCAACTTCGATCTGGTGGCGATCGAGCTGGGTGCCGAGTTTCTTGTTGATGGCATCCACGATCATCTGACCGGTGATGGAACCGTACAGTTTACCGGTTTCGCCAGCTTTGCTGGTGAAGATCAGTTCGAGGCCTTCAACCAAACCAGCCAGACCGCTCATTTCCTGGTTCAATGCGGCGCGGGTGACGGCAGCTTTGGCGCGGATCTTCTCAACAGATTTTAAGGCACCGGGGGTGGCCAGCACAGCCAGTCCCTGGGGAAGAAGGAAGTTGCGGCCATAACCATCTGCAACCTTCTTCACGTCGCCGGAGTGACCCAGCTTGTATACATCTTTGATCAACAATACTTTCATTTTTCAAGCCCTTTCGAAAAGAATTTTTCGCCATGCGAAGGGTACAACGCATAGCCTAAAAATTTTACCTTAAGCAAGGGGAATGGTCAATATTGGGATGAGGAAGGCAAGCGGGGATAAGCGAGAGTGGAGAATAGAGAATGGAGAATCGTCAGATCAGGGTCAAAAGTAAATTTGAAAATAGATTCGCTAAAGGGATGCCGGTTCTTTAATATTTCTACGGATTGTAATTTGGGTCCATGCTTATTGATCAGAATTGCGCGTCTTTGAGGGCCTGTCTCAGTGATTGCGCCTGTTCTTCCGGGAAGGCTGTGATCAGGCGACGCATGAGACGAGGAACGTCAGGGGCGAATTTGGATTGTAAGATCAGTTTTAGGTTGAACACAGTTTCCACGGGGCTGCGCCTGGCCAGTGCTTCCAATACTTTTTGCAGGGTGAACAGGCTGCGTGAAGCAGGTTGGCGCACCAGGGGTTGGATGAGGGTGTAGATACGGGGCAGATTATGAAAATCTTCATCTTCGATAAGTGGGATGAGGCTTTGCAAGCCAAAGATCTGGTCATGCGCCTGTTTGCTTTCCAACCATAAAGCGATCTGATTGAGCCATAGTTCGATCGCTTCGTGGCGTAACCCCTCAGAGCCGGCGGTATGCAGATATTGGATAAGGTCGCGGTCTTCGGTGGGGAGGGACCATTTTTCCAGGCGTTCGATCACCTGTTGAGAATAATCCAGGGGCATTTTTCCCAACAAATAGGCGGCCAGCCGGCGCGGTTCCAACTTGTGTTCCTGCCACAAGCGGTCGATCACATCCAATGTGCTGAGCGGGTTTTCCCGGCACAGTTGGCTGAAGGCATACTCGAATTGGCGCATCACCAGCGGTGTTACGTTATAGACCTCACTGGCTGACTGAAGCTGGTTCTGCCCGGGTTGGGCAAAAGACCTGTCAGAGTAATATTCAAATAGCTCTGAAAGGCGTTTAACAAATTCGTCGGCTGAAGCGAAATACTGGGTGACCAGACGGATCTGTGTTTGAAGGCGGGTGCGATCAACAGCAGGCATGGTGAAAAAGGGGCGGGAAATCTCCCGCCCCATCCTTTACTCTAGTAGGCTTTGGAGAAGTAAACCTTCTCTTTGGC